>NZ_JCANOT010000036.1:0-152030 GCF_059552495.1 Methyloversatilis sp. S146-33 | reverse complement strand
CGTCACGTTGCGGTCGGCCTTGGCGCGGCGCGGGTGGCGGTGCCGGCCGGGGAAGCGCAGGTCGTCGAGTGCGGCATAGGCTGCGCGGATGCGGCCGAATTCGGAGGCGAGGTCGGTGAGCTGTTCGGTGTAGCCGCGCTCCTCGATCCAGCGGGCGCGCAGTGCGGGCAGGCCACGACGGATGTCGATCGAGGCGTTGGGGTCGGTGTAGGGGCCGGAACAGTCATAGACGAAGGCCGGCGGGTTCTTCTCGCCGCTGGTGTTGCCACATGAGCCGGTGCGCGTATCGGCCTGGGAGATTACGCGCATCGGCACGCGGATGGCGGGGCACGAGCTTTCGATGTGGATCTTGCGCGAGTTGGGCAGCGGCGCGATCGCCGCTTCGTCCACGTGTGCCTGGTCGGCGAGGAAGGTGTCTTTGGCGTTCATGGAAGCTCCTGTGCTTGCTGCGTCGGCGCGGGGAACGCCGGCTTCCATGTCGAGAAGTCGCCCGTTTCCCTACGCCGGCATGATCCGGATCAGGTGTTGAGGGTGTGTCTCAGCCGGCTGCCATGCTTCAGGTCACCGGCACCCCTAACGTGTGCATGAGCACGGTAACCCGCCCGCGACGCGAGCGCAAGGCGTGCCGTTCAAGCCAACGCGCCCCTCTGCCGTAGACCGGTCATCGCCCGACGAGGGCAGAGCCTGAACGAGACCGGACATGACGCAGCTTTCCATCTTCCGACCGACCCTGATCGCGCTGGCGATCGGCTGCGCCTGTGGCGCGGTGCAGGCGGCCGACTGGCACACGATTTCGACCGACCGCGGCAAGAAGATCGAAATCGACCGCGACAGCGTGCTGCGTGCCGAAGGCGGAAAGAAAGTGGCCTGGGGCCGGCTGGTGCTGACCGAGGCCGACGCTGAAAAGACCGGCTACGCGATGGTGCAGGCCCTGAATCGCTACGACTGCCAGAGCCTGCGTTTCGCCACCATCAAGCGCGTCTATCTGGACGCCAACCAGAAAATCCTGCGCGAGGAGCGCACCGGCTCCGACAGCGAAATTTCTCTGCTGCCGGGTACGCTGGACGAAAAGCTGTTCCGCGAAGTGTGTCAGCCGCCGGCCGCCGAAGAACTCCGTCAGGTGGCCGAACAGGCCGGCCGGGCCGCGCGCACCGCCGCCAACGCAGGCGATCTCGGCAAGGTCGAGCGCACCGAAATGGTGAACATCAAGCCCGATCTGCGCGAAGCCGCCGCGCAGGCGCGCGAGGAAATGAGCAGCGCGAAGAAGCCCGCCGGCTCGGCGGGCAAGCCGGAGGCAGTGAAGGCGGAGGCCGGCAAGGTCGAACCGGCAAAGGTGGCCGATGCCGGCGCGAAGAAGCCCGATGTACACGACGCCGCCCCGACGGCGACCAAGCCGCCGACGACGCGCAGCGAAATCCCGCTGCCGCCACCGGCGCCGAAGCCGCGGCCGCGCCCGGTCATGCAGGCGGCCGTTGCGCCGGCCGCCTACGCTGCGCCGAAGAAGCCGGCGCTCGAGGCGGCGACCGTCGCGCATGCGCACGGCGACATCCACTGGAGCTACGAAGGCGAATTCGGCCCGCAGAACTGGGGACGGCTGAAGCCGGAATGGACGAAATGCGCGACCGGCCAGACGCAATCGCCGATCGACATCCGCGACGGCATCAAGGTCGATCTGCCGCCGATACAGTTTGACTACCGCACCACCTATTTCACCGTCGTCGACAACGGCCACACGGTGCAGGTGAACGTCGGCGAGGGCAGCACGATCACGCTGGTCGGCAAGCGCTACGAACTGGTGCAGTTCCATTTCCACAAGCCGGCGGAAGAGCGCGTGAATGGCAAGACCTATGACATGGTCGCCCATCTGGTGCACAAGGATCTGGACGGCAATCTGGCCGTGGTCGCGGTGCTGCTCGACCGCGGCACCGAACATCCGCTGTTCAACACGCTGTGGGCCTATCTGCCGCTGCAGAAGAACGTCGAGTCGCGCCCGGAGGTGAGCATCGATCTGGCGAAACTGCTGCCGGAGAAGCGCGACTACTACACCTATATGGGTTCGCTGACGACGCCGCCCTGTTCGGAAGGCGTGACCTGGCTGGTGATGAAGGAGCCGCTGCAGCTGTCGCCGGAACAGATCGGCATCTTCGGCCATCTCTACCGCAACAATGCGCGGCCGGTGCAGGCGGCCAACAGCCGGCTGATCAAGCAGTCGCGCTGAACCGCGCTGGCGCAAAAAAGGCCATCCCGCGGGATGGCCTTTTTCATTGGCGCGGCCCGAAGGGCGCGCCAATCGCGAACCGAATACTCAGTAGCGGTAGTGGTCAGGCTTGTACGGGCCTTCCTTCTGCACGCCGATGTAGCGGGCCTGCGCGTCGGTCAGCTCGGTCAGCTGCGCATTCAGCTTCTTCAGCTGCAGGCGCGCCACCTTCTCGTCGAGGTGCTTGGGCAGCGTGTAGACGCCGACCGGGTACTTCGCGGTTTCGGTGAACAGTTCGATCTGCGCGATGGTCTGGTTGGCGAAGCTCGACGACATCACGTAGGACGGATGGCCGGTGCCGCAGCCGAGGTTCACCAGGCGACCCTTGGCCAGCAGGATGATGCGCTTGCCGTCCGGGAAGATGATGTGGTCGACCTGCGGCTTGATCTCCTCCCACTGGTACTTTTCCAGCGAGGCGACGTCAATCTCGTTGTCGAAGTGGCCAATGTTGCAGACGATGGCCTGGTCCTTCATCTTCGCCATGTGATCGTGCGTGATCACGTGGTAGTTGCCAGTGGCGGTGACGAAGATGTCGGCGTGTTCGCAGGCGTAGTCCATCGTGACCACGCGGTAGCCTTCCATCGCCGCCTGCAGCGCGCAGATCGGATCGACTTCGGTCACCCACACCTGGGCCGACAGCGCGCGCAGCGCCTGCGCCGAACCCTTGCCCACGTCGCCGTAGCCCGCGACAACGGCCACCTTGCCGGCCACCATCACGTCGGTCGCGCGCTTGATGCCGTCGACCAGCGATTCGCGGCAGCCATACAGGTTGTCGAACTTGGACTTGGTGACCGAATCATTGACGTTGATGCCGGGGAAGGCGAGGCGGCCTTCCTTGTGCATCTGGTACAGGCGGTGCACGCCGGTCGTCGTTTCTTCGGTCACGCCCTTGATGTGCTTGATGCGCTTGGAGTACCAGTTGGGGTCACGCGCCAGCGTGGTCTTGATCGCGTTGAACAGGCACACCTCTTCTTCGCTCGCCGGGTGGTGCAGCGCGGTCGGATCGGTTTCGGCCTTGGTACCCAGATGCAGAAGCAGCGTCGCGTCGCCGCCGTCGTCCAGGATCATGTTGCTGTAGCCGCCGTCCGGCCACTCGAAGATGCGGTGGGTGTAGTCCCAGTACTCTTCCAGCGACTCGCCCTTGACCGCGAACACCGGCGTACCGGCAGCGGCGATCGCGGCGGCGGCGTGGTCCTGGGTCGAGAAGATGTTGCACGAGGCCCAGCGGACTTCGGCGCCGAGCGCTTCCAGCGTCTGGATCAGCACGGCGGTCTGGATGGTCATGTGCAGGCTGCCGGTGATGCGGGCGCCGCGCAGCGGCTGCTGCGTCGCGAATTCCTCGCGGATCGCCATCAGGCCGGGCATTTCGGTCTCGGCGATGGCGATTTCCTTGCGTCCCCAGTCGGCCAGCGACAGGTCGGCAATGACGTAATCCTTCAGTTCGGCGGGTGCATTCATTACGGGCTCCTTTTGATGCGGCAGGCGGTGTCTCACCTGCCATCCGCGGCCGGATTGCTGCCCGGGCGGCGGGTTCAGGTGAGCGCCGTTGCAAAAGTGCCCGCGACCGTGACGGTCTGGCGGGGTCCGAGCCTGGGGGCCTTGCGGCACCTTGCAGCGCTCCTCGGAAGCTTTGGATTATAGCGTCGCGTCCCGCATCTGCCGGGTGAAGTACCCGGTTTCACGATCGGCGCCCGCTACAGAGTGCGGCAACGGATAATCCGTTCCCGACCTCCGCACGATTTACGGCATCCGACGATGGAACTGGAACCGACGCCACCCCGCTCGCCTCTGGCCGACCTCGCCCGCAACCTGGGCGCCGGTCTGCGCGCCCTGCTGCTGTGGAAGGCCGCGCCAGCACTGCGCGCCGGCGCGGCGGCCTGGATCGCGCTCGAACTGCTGTCGCTGGCGCTCGATTTCGGTTTCGACTTCGCGAACGCCGGTCCGGATGGCCGGTTCATGGCCGACGCGCTGGCCGGCAAGCTGTTCCACCTGCCCTGGCTCATGCTCGCCGTGTGGGCGGCTGCCCGTCTGGCCGGCCGGCCTGAGGCCTGGCTGCGTGGGGTGGTCGGTATGGCGGCGCTGTGGATCTGGCTGTCGCTGCTGTGGAATGCGCTCGCGCTGCTGCCGGCCGAGGTGTGGGCGGAACTGGGCGATGCGGTGACGCTCGTCTGGTGGGCACCGGCCGCCTGGGGGCTGATCGCCTCGGCCGTGCTGCTGGGTGAGGTGTTCGACGCGAAGCCGGCACGGCGGCTCGGCATGCTGGCCATCGTCGGCCTGTGCTACCTGCTGCCGACCGCGATGCTGGGCACGCAGATGCCGCTGTGGGTGGCCACGCAGACCGATGACGACGACGCCGAAACGGCGCGCTGGCAGGCCGCCCGCAGCGAAGCGCTGATCTACCGCCAGCCCTTGCTGTTGACCGAGGCGATCGCGCGCGTCGAGCCGGGCGAAGCGGGGCGGCCGGAACTGTTCCTGCTGGCCATCGCCGGTCACGGCGCGCAGGACGTGTTCCTGCGCGAGGTGGACAAGGTCGAACGCCTGTTCGCCGAACGCTTCGGCACCGGCGGGCGCAGCATCGTGCTGGCCAACAACCCGGCCACCGTACTCGAACGGCCGCTGGCGACCGTCAGTGCAATGGAAGCCAGCCTGCGCGCGCTCGGCGAACGGATGAACCGCGAAGAGGATGTGCTGTTCGTGTTCCTGACCTCGCACGGCGCCGAGGACCACCGCTTCGACCTCAGCCTGTGGCCGTGGGAACTGGAACAGCTGACGCCGCAGCGCCTCGGTGCCCTGCTCGACGCGGCCGGCATTCGCCACCGCGTCATCCTGGTGTCGGCCTGCTATTCGGGTGGCTTCGTCGGGCCGCTCGCTGGGCCGGATACGCTGGTCATGTCGGCGGCGCGCGCCGACCGCAGTTCGCACGGCTGTTCGCACGAAGCGGACTGGACCTTCTTCGGTCGCGCCTTCTTCGACGAGGCATTGCGTGAAACACCGTCCTTCACCGAAGCCTTCGCCCGCGCCCGCGCCGCGGTCGGCACGCGGGAGGCGGCGGAGGGGCTGGAGCCGTCGGAGCCGCAGATCGCCGTCGGCGAGGCGATCAAGGCGCGGCTCGATGCGATGGTCGCCGACTGGCCGCGCACGCTGCAGGCGCAGCAGGGTGGTGACGCCGTGCGGCCGGCCGACGCCGCGACCGCGTCGTCACCGTGCAGCGCGGCGCGCTGCTGAGCCCGCCGTTCAGACGCCGCTGCTGAACCACCACCAGCCGCCGGCCGCGAACACCGCGACGACGACGGCGATGGCAATGTTCCGCTGCAGCGGGTAGCGCTCCAGCTTAACCAGCGGCGTGCGGTAGGAAATGTAGAGGAAGCCGCCACCGAACAGCGCCAGCACGGCCAGCAGCGACCAGCGGTTGCCGGTGCGCGCGGCCAGCCGCAGCAGCGTGCCGCAGACCAGGATGAGCGCGAAGTAGCCGAACAGCGACAGTGGCGTGATGCCGGTGCATGAGCGCCCGCCGCATTCCGGGCACACGGCCGGCGCCTTGGCGCGGGCGGTCAGCTTGAGCAGACGCGCGATGGTGTCCCGCCCGCAGTGCGGGCAGCGGTTCATGGCTGCCATATCACTTGCCGGCGAGGAAGGCGGCGCGCTGCACCGGGTCGGGGATGTCGCGCGACAGCTCGTCGAGCAGGGCCTGTTCGTCGCTCACCCGCTTCAGCGCGCGGCCGACCAGGATGCGTGCCATCGGCCCGATGCGTCGGGCCAGCCGGTGCTCGATGTCGGCGATCAGCGCATCGTCCAGCGGTCGCGGGCCGAAAGCGCCGCTGCGCGACGGGGTGGTGAGCGGCGCACTGCGGCGCGAAGCGCTGACCGTATCGATCGACGCACTGCGCACCGTCGATGACACGCCGGTGGTGCCGGCGATGTGCCGCTTGGCCTCGATCAGGAAACCGGCGCGCTGCGCGTCGCCCGGAATGTGCGTCGCCAGCTGTTCGATCAGCAGCGCCGGGCTGGACACCTTGGGTCCGATGCGCGTCACCAGCACGCGCGCCATCGGCCCGATGTGGCGGGCGAGCAGCGCTTCGAGCACCGGCGTCAGCGCGTCCTGCGCCAGGCCGGGCTGGGCATCGTCGACGCGGCGGGTGATGCCGCTGCGCGCATCCAGTTCGAACACTTCCTGGCTGCGCGAGGCGATTTCCGCGCGCTGGCCGGTGGCGTGCAGGCCGACCGGCGCGCCGCTGCCCAGCGCCGACACGGTTTCGAAATAGGCGCGCGACACCAGCACCTGACCGGCGCGCGCCAGACTGGCCAGCGTGCGCGCGGCATCGAGGCCGTCGCCGTGCACGTCGAGCGCGCCGGTGCCGGCGCGGGTCACCCGCACCGGACCCAGATTGATGCCCTGACGCAGGCCGCCGCCCTCGTCACCGAGGTCGAGCGCGCGCAGCCGCTGCGCCACCACGCAGGCGTCCTCGGGCTGGCCGAGCAGGCACAGCGCGGCGCCGTCCTCGGTGTCGTGAATGAGCCTGCTGTCGGCATCGACCGAGCGTGCGGCGCGCGCCAGTGCGTCGTCCAGTTCCGATTTGCAGGCCAGTCGCTGTGCGGTGTCGAGATCGACGCTGCGGTCGATCTGCGCATACAGCACGCTGCAGACGATGGTGCGCCGTTCTTCGGAGGCGCCGCTGGCGCGCACCGCCGGCGCCGGCGGCGTGCCGGACGCAAGCGGGCCGCGCGCCGCCGGCACCGGCATGAACACGCGACGGAAGTCGGCCACGCTGCGCGGCCGCCGGGTTTCGTGCGGTTCGAGCGCCCAGTCGATGGCGCGCAGCAGCGAAGCGCCGAAGACACCCGCGTCGGCAGCCTTGGCGGCCGGCCGCAGCGGATCGTTGTGCACGCGGGCGGCCGATTCGACCGGGCGCTGTCCGGTCACCAGCCAGTACATGACGGCGGCCAGAGAGTAGATGTCGGTCCACGGCCCCTGGTTGCCGTGCGAGTGATACTGCTCGAACGGTGCGAAGCCGGGCGTCACGATGGCGGTCAGCGTGTGCTCGGCGTCGTGATAGCGGCGTGCCGCACCGAAGTCGAGCAGCACCGGCGTGCCGTCGTCGCGGATGCAGATGTTGGCCGGCTTGATGTCGCGGTGCAGGAAACCACCGTCATGCACGACCTGCAGGCCGTCGAGCAGCGGCTTCACGATGGCCAGCAGCGTGGTGCGGTCGATCGCGTCGTTGCGTTCGCGTACCCATTGGTTCAGCGTGCGGCCCTGCACGTAGTCCATCACCATGTAGGCGGTGCCATTGGCTTCGAAGAAGCGGCTGACGCGCACGATGTTGGGGTGGCGGAAGGTGGCCAGCGCGCGCGATTCGTCGAGGAAGCGGCGCAGGCCCTGCTCGAACATCTCGACCGCCGGCCCGGCGCGCGGCAGCACGCGCTGCGCGTCGCCACGCACCGCGATATCGGTGGGCAGGAACTCCTTGACCGCGACCTTGCAGTCGAGCAGCGTGTCGTGTGCCAGATAGGTCAGGCCGAAGCCGCCGCCGCCGAGCAGCGATTCGATGCGGTACTCGTTCAGGGCCCAGCCGACCGGCAGCGCACCGGGGCTGGCGTTGGCCGTGGGCAGGAAGCCGCTGCCGGCCAGCACGTCCGAGTTCACGCTGTCTTCGGTGAACGCCTCGTCGTCGTCGCCGAAAGGAGTGGAGCTCACGCCGCGCTCAACTGTCGATCATGCGCATCGCCGTTTCCAGGCTGCGTCGCATGCGGTTGAAGGAGGCGCCGAGCACTGACACCTCGTCGCGTCCGCCGTCGCCGAATTCCGGCACCGAGAAGTCGCCGGTGCTGATGCGGTCGGCGGCGGCTGACATGCGCGCGACCGGGCGGATGATGAGCCACTCCAGCATCAGGTTCAGCGCCACCATGACGAACACGAATACGCCCACCAGCGAGGCCATGAAGGTGGTGAAGGCGCGGTCGGCGTTGCTCACCGGCACCGTCATCGGCACCGACACCACCTGGGCGCCGATGATTTCGTTCATCTTCCAGCCGAAGCCGTTCGCTTCGCCATACACCTTCACCATGCTCGGCGGCGCGGTCGCCGGCGTGTTGTGGCAGGCGAGACAGGCCGGATTGGTGATCTGGATCGGCCGCGCGATATACATGTGGCGACCGGTCGGCGTGTCGCGCTCGCCGGTCAGCTCTTTCACGTCCATCGCGTTGCGGAAGCTGGCGACCAGGTCGGCTTCCCAGTCCGACGCGCGGTCGCGCGGGTTGGACGGGTTCAGCGTCGCTTCCTTGTAGGCGTACTCCGGGTGGTTCTTGCGCAGCTCGTTCAGCGTTTCGGTCGCTGCATAGGCCGGCACCGTCTGCGGCAGGAACTGCTCGGCCAGCATCGGATCGAGGTGGGGCTTGATCTGGCTCACCGTGTAGGCGCGGATGGCGAGCGCGGTTTCCATCATCAACCGGGCGTTGCGCTCGACCTCGGCGCGTGCGTTGTCATGCAGCAGCCGGTGCGACAGCGCCGCACAGGCGGCGAGGCCGATCGCGAACACGCCGATCAGCACGAGGTTGAATTTGAGTCTGAGTCCCATCGCAGGCACCGGTCAGTTTTTTGCCGCGGCCTCTTGCGGGGCCGCTCTGATTGCGGCCCGATTGTAAGTCATTGACGGGATTGCAAGGAATTGTGTCAGCGCAGGCAGGCGCAGCCTGTCACGCTGCCGGGCTCCGGTTCATCCACCACCAGGCGATGGCGGCGATCGACGCCGCCCACAGCAGCAGGATGAATATGCCGGCCGCCCAGTTGGCCGGCAACTTGCCGGCGCGGGCGCGGGCGCGCGCCGCTTCCATCACGTCGGGCGGGATCATGCGCACCGCCAGCCAGATGCCCAGCGGCAGCAGCACCACCTCGTCCAGCATGCCGAGCACCGGGATGAAGTCCGGAATCAGGTCGATCGGGCTGGCCGCGTAGGCGAGCAGGAAGAGCAGCAGGATCTTGGCGCGGCGCGGCGTGCGCGTGTCCTGCGCGGCGACGGCGAGCGCCATCACCTCGAGCTTGATCGCGCGTATGCGCTCCTTCAGTCCGGATCCGGTCATGATGGCCTGCATTTTGTTGTGATCGATTTGCATTCAATCAGACCACAAAAACGCCGTGTCCGTCAGCCTCGCGTTGTCACGCGACGGCCGCGCTCCCGGGACTCAGAGCAGCACGATGTCGAACTGCTCCTGCGAATAGCTCGACTCGGCGTGCAGCGAGATCGGCTTGCCGATGAAGTCCGACAGCATGGCCAGCGCCTGCGACTCTTCTTCGAGGAAGAGGTCGACCACCTTGGGGTGGGCCAGGATGCGGAATTCGCGCGCACTGAACTGGCGCGCTTCGCGCAGCAGTTCGCGCAGGATGTCGAAGCTCATGGTCTGCGCGGTCTTCACTTCGCCGCGGCCGCCGCAGGTCGGGCAGGGTTCGCACAGCACATGGGCCAGCGATTCGCGGGTACGCTTGCGCGTCATCTCGACCAGGCCGAGCGAGGTGAAGCCGCTGACCGAAATCTTCGTGTGATCGCGGCCCAGCGCCTTGTGCAGTTCGGCCAGCACCTGGGCACGGTGCTCCTCGCTTTCCATGTCGATGAAATCGATCAGGATGATGCCGCCGAGGTTGCGCAGGCGCAGGTGGCGGGCGATCTGGTGCGCCGCTTCGAGATTGGTCTTGAAGATGGTTTCGTCGAAATTGCGCGAGCCGACGAAGCCGCCGGTGTTCACGTCTATCGTCGTCATCGCCTCGGTCTGGTCGAAGATCAGGTAGCCACCGGACTTCAGGTCGACGCGGCGCGCCAGCGCCTTCTCGATCTCCTCCTCGACGCTGTGCAGCTCGAACAGCGGGCGCTCGCCGGTGTAGTGCTCCAGCAGCTTGGTCAGCTGCGGCATGTATTCCTCGGCGAAACTGCGCAGCTTCACGTAGTTCTCGCGCGAGTCGACCTGGATGCTCTGCGTGTCGGCGCAGGCGAGGTCGCGCAGCACACGCTGCGCCAGCGTAAGGTCCTCGAACACCAGCGTGGGCGGCTTGGCGGTCTTCGCGCGATTCCGTATTTCCTGCCAGGTCTTGCGCAGGTAGGCGATGTCGGCTGCCAGTTCCTCGTCGCTGGCCGATTCGGCCATGGTGCGCACGATGTAGCCGCCCGGGTCCTCCAGCGGCAGCAGCGCGTGAATGCGCGCACGCAGCGCCTCGCGCTCCTCGGTCGATTCGATGCGCTGCGAAATGCCGACGTGGCGGTCCTGCGGCAGATGTACCAGCAGCCGGCCGGCGATGCTGATCTGCGTCGACATGCGCGCGCCCTTGGTCCCGATCGGGTCCTTCAGCGCCTGCACCAGCACGCTCTGCCCTTCGGTCAGGATGCGCTCGATCGGCTTCGGCGGCTCGCCGTTCTGGCGCGCTTCCCAGATGTCGGCGACGTGCAGGAAGGCGGTGCGTTCGAGGCCGACGTCGATGAAGGCCGACTGCATGCCGGGCAGCACGCGCACGACGCGCCCGAGATAGATGTTGCCGACGATGCCGCGCGCGCTGCTGCGCTCGATGTGCAGTTCCTGCACCGCGCCCTGCTGCAGCAGGGCGACGCGCGTTTCCTGCGGCGTGAAGTTGATGAGGAACTGGTCGTTCATGGTGCGGACCGGAAAGTGGGAAATCGGATCAGATGTCCATGCCGAAGCGGCGCAGCAGCTGCCAGGTTTCATTCAATGGCAGGCCGACGATGCCGGTGTACGACCCTTCGATGTGTTCGACGAAGGCGCCGGCGCGGCCCTGTATGCCGTAGGCACCGGCCTTGTCCATCGGTTCGCCGCTGAGCACATAGCGTTCGATGTCGCGCGGTTCGAGTTTCGCGAAGCGCACGGTTGAAATGGACAGCGCATGCTCCAGCCGCCGGCCGTCGCTGACGGCGACCGCGGTCAGCACGCGGTGCGTGCTGCCGGACAGGCGGGTGAGCATGGCGGTGGCGTCGGCGGCGTCGGCCGGCTTGCCGAGGATGTCGCCGTCGATCTCGACCGTGGTGTCGGCTGACAGCACCAGCCCGGCCGACATGCGCCGCCAGGCCAGACGCTGTTCGCCGCCCAGCGCCTTGGCACGGGCGACACGCACGACATAGGTTTCGGCGTCCTCGCCGTCGCGCACGTCTTCCGAGACGTCGATGTCTTCGCGCGGCAGGCCGCGGAAGGGAAGCATCAGGAAGCTCAGGCCGATCTGGGTGAGCAGTTCACGCCGGCGCGGGCTGCGCGAGGCGAGATAGAGGACGGGCGGAACGGTGTTCGAAAGGCTCATTCGCGGTGATAGGGGTGATTTGCTTCAAGGCTCACCGCACGATACAACGCTTCGGCCAGCAGCAGGCGGGCCAGCGCGTGCGGCAGCGTCAGGCTGGACAGGCGGATCAGCTCGTGCGCACGCGATTTCAGCGCCGGTGACAGGCCGTCCGGCCCGCCGATGAGGAGCGCGACGTCGTCGCCCTCGGCGCGCCAGCGGCGCAGCCGTGCGGTCAGCGCGACGGTCGTCAGATCGTCGCCACGCTCGTCGAGCGCGACGATGCGGGCGCGCGGCGGGATGGCCTGTTCGATGCGTGCCCGTTCGGCTTCGATCAGCACCTCGACCGGCTTGCCTTGGGTACGCGGTTCGGCTTTCACTTCGACGATCTGCATGGCCGAGTCGCGCGGCATGCGGCGGGCGAATTCCTGCACGCCTGCATCGACCCAGTCGGGCATGCGGTGCCCGACGCAGATCACCAGCAGTTTCAACGCGCCGCCGTTCCGCGTGCGCGGGCCGCGGCCGACTTGTCGGTCGACGGCTTGGCCGAGCCGGACCACAGCTCTTCGAGGTTGTAATAGGCGCGTACCGCCGGCTGCATCACGTGCACAACCAGGTCGCCGAGGTCGACCAGCACCCACTCGCCGGTGTCCTCGCCCTCGACGCTGATCACCGTGCCGCCGGCTTCCTTCACCTTCTCCTGCACGTTGCGCGCCAGTGCGCGCGTCTGCCGGTTCGAGTCACCGCTGGCGATGACCAGGCGGTCGAACAGCGCGTTGAACTTCGAGGTGTCGATCACTTCGATGTCCTTCGCCTTGATGTCTTCCAGCGCGTCGATGACCAGCGCCTGCAGTGCATTGATATCCATGTAAAGCCTTCAGTAGAGCCCGTTAAGGCGGATGTATTCGAATACTTCATCGGGCAGCAGGTAGCGGCAGCGCTCGCCGCGCGCCAGCCGTGCCCGGATGTCGGTGGCCGACACCGCCAGCGGCGTCATGTCGAAACGTACGATGGCGCCGGACGGGCGCTCGCGCAAGACCTGCGCATCACGTCCACCGCGTGCCGCCAGTTCGGCTGCAAGCGCCGGGTCCAGCGCCGCGGCATCGACCGCCTGGCCGGCGCGGGTCGCCAGGCCGATATGGGCCAGCGCGAACAGCTCGCGCCAGCGGTGCCAGGTGTGCAGCAGGCTGAACGCGTCGGTGCCCAGAATCAGCACCAGCGGCAGCGCATCGCCCAGCTCGGCGCGCAGCGCGGTGAGCGTATCCACCGTGTAGCTCGGCCGGCCGGACGCGACTTCGCGGCCGTCGACCTCGAACGCCTCGTTCGATGCCACCGCCGCCTCGACCATGGCCAGCCGGTGCGTCGGCGAAGTCTGCGGCGCCGCGCGGTGCCAGGGCTGACCGGCCGGAATCCAGCGCACGCGACCGAGCTGGAGTGCCTCGCGCGCCTCTTCCGCCAGTCTCAGGTGGCCGACATGCACCGGGTCGAAGGTGCCGCCGAACACGCCGAGCGGCAGCGCTTCACTCATCGGCGGGCTCGGGCGCCGGCGCTTCGTCCGGCGCGAACACCTGGCGGAAGCTCACGTAGACGCATGCTGCATTCAGCGGCAAGAAAACGAAGGGCGCAGCAACGAAGAGCAACATGGACAGCCCACCCTCGGTCACGCCGAGAAACGCGCCAATCGTGGTGATGAACATGAGTGCTGCTGTCATCAGCATCAGGACGGCGAGAAAGAAAACGCCGAACACCTTGATGTTTCTTACAACGCCAACCAAACCGAAGAAGAGCGCTTTGCTCAGTGGCAGATCGCACTTGGAGATCAGTAACGGAGGAAACCACAGGAGTACGCCAAGCAGGAGCGCGAGCGGCGACACCATCAGCAGCGCTGGCGCCACTGCTGCAAGATCAACAGGCTTTCCGGCTAAGCCATCTGGCGTACCAACAAGCACTGCTGCAAGAACGCCGACGATTTGCTGGGACACCAATTGCAGAACGCCGAGTTGCACGAGAGCGCGATAGTTCTTCTCTAAACCATGCATCAAGACGTCGCGTGACAAATCAGCGTTCATCTCGATCATACGAACGGCATTGAAGAGAATCACCATAAACGCAGGCAGTGTCAGTGCCTCAAAAACCGGTCCGATAACGGGTATCGCGCTCATCACCGTGAGCACGACCAAGTACGAAACCGATAGTGCGGCAAGCAGCGGCGGGTTGCGGCGGAACAGCGCGAAGCCGCCGCTGATCCAGGACCAGCCGGCGAGTGCGGGCAGCGTGCGCGCCTGCAGGCTCACCGCCATGGCAGTGCGTCACCGGCGCCGATGCGCGCGCGCAGCACGTCGCGGAAGCGGGCCGGATCGTGCGTGTGCACCATCTCGCCGCCGCGCGGCATGTGGAAGTCGTACAGCCGCGACATCCAGAAGCGCAGCGCCGCGCCGCGCAGCATCGCCGGCCAGGCGCGGTGTTCGGCGTCGGACAGCGGGCGTTCGGCGTGGTAGGCCTTGATCAATGCGTCGGCCTTGTCCGCCACCAGTTCGCCGGAGGCGTCGGAACACCAGTCGTTCAGCGTCACCGCAAGGTCGAACAGCAGGTAGTCGTCGCCGGCGAAATAGAAATCGATGATGCCGCCGATGCGTTCGCCATCCATCAGGCAGTTGTCGCGGAACAGGTCGGCGTGCACGACGCCGAAGGGCAGGTCGCGGCACAGGCCCTGTTCACGGGCTTCGCGCTGGAAGGCGATTTCGGTTTCGAGCAGCGCGCGCTCGTCGTCCGGCAGGAAGCCGAGCAGCTTGGGCGCCGTTTCGAGCCACCAGCCGTAGCCGCGCGGGTTGTCGAAGCGGCGGCCGTAGCTCTGGCCGGCCACGTGCATGGTGGCCAGCATGCCGCCGATGGCGGCGCAGTGCGCCGCGCCCGGTTCCATCTGCGAGCGGCCGGCAAGCCGGGTGGCCAGCATGGCCGGCTTGCCGTGGATCGTGCCGAGGTATTCGTTGTCGCGGTCGGCGATCGGCGCCGGACAGGGAATGCCATGACGTGCCAGATGCGCCATCAGGTGCACGTAGAACGGCAGTTCGGTGCGCGTCAGCTTCTCGAACACCGTCAGCACGTAACGACCGTGCGAGGTGTCGACGAAGTAGTTGGTGTTTTCGATGCCGGCCGGAATTCCCTCCAGCGACACCAGATGGCCGATGGAGTAATTCTTCAGCCAGTCGCGCAGCTCATCTGCGGTGACGGTGGTGAAGACGGACACGAGTCAGAACGGATGGTTGGGCACGCGCCGGCGGCGCGCGCGGGTCAGTCGAACGAGAAGATCACCCACTTCGGCACACGCAGGCCCGAATCGAGATCGTCGTAGCGCGTCATTGCGCCGGAGCCGTTCTCGTCCATCAGGTAGTAGGGCACGCCATGGCGCGGCGTCACCTTGATCATGTAGAGCTTGCCGTTCACGCGGTGCTCTTCCACCGTTTCCTCACCGCGCTGGATGATGGTGATCTGTGGCTCGACGGCCACTTCGCCTTCCAGCGGCTCGGGCGGCGGCGGCGGTTCGGGAATCGGCTGCAGATCGGGCGGACGACCGGCCTGGGCGTACACCGCGGGCACCACACTGCCCAGCGCGGCTGCGAGAACTGCTGCAAAAAGTAGCGGACGCATCGAAAATCCTTCGTAATTCCGGCAGTTTAACAGAGGCGGGGCGGGGGGCTGGGAGCTAGAGGCTGGGGGCTGGGGACGAGGGGCTAGTGAAAATCTCGCGCGGCGACCGCCGCGCCTGTTGGCTAGCCCCTGACTCCTAGCCTCTAGCCCCCGCTCCTCAAAGATTCAACATCGCCTCGTGTTCCTCAGGCAGCGGCATGAAGCTGCGGTTCTCGTAGTGTCGGAATATCGCATCCACGATCTGCGCCGGGTCGTCGATGATCTGCACCAGGTCCATGTCCTCCGGCGAAATCATGCCTTCCGCTACCAGCGTGTTGCGGAACCAGTCGATCAGGCCGGCCCAGAACGGCGCGTGCACCAGGATGACGGGAATGCTGCGGCTCTTGCGCGTCTGGATCAGCGTCAGCGCTTCCATCAGCTCGTCCACCGTGCCGAAACCGCCCGGCATCACGACGTAGGCGGCGGCGAAGCGCACGAACATGTACTTGCGGGCGAAGAAGTGCTCGAAGGAATGCGAAATGTCCTGATAGACGTTCGCGTGCTGTTCCATCGGCAACTGGATGTTCAGCCCGACGCTCGGTGACTTGCCGTGGAAGGCGCCCTTGTTGGCCGCTTCCATGATGCCCGGGCCGCCGCCGGAAATGACGGAGAAACCGGCGTCCGACAGCTCGCGCGCGACCCGCTCGGTCAGTGCGTAGTACGGATGGTCGACCGGTGTGCGGGCGCTGCCGAAGATGCTCACCGCCGGCCGGATCTGCTGCAGCCGCTCGGTCGCCTCGACGAACTCGGCCATGATGCCGAAGATGCGCCAGGCCTCGCGCGCGCTGCTGGTACGTGCCGCTTCACCCGGGTCTATCATGCCCGGCAGTTTGTCTTTCGCGCTCATGGGGAAAAGTGTCCGCTGAAAGTGCCCGATCAGGGCGGGTGCGGCGATAATCGCGGGCCGACCGAATGTCCCCACGCGGAATCCGCCATGCCCACGCTGCTGCTCGTCGATGGATCGTCCTATCTTTACCGCGCCTTCCACGCGATGCCGGACCTGCGCAACGCACAGGGTGAGCCGACCGGCGCGCTGCGCGGTGTCATCAACATGCTAAGGCGGCTGGCAGCCGACTACAAGGCGGACTATCGCGCTGTCGTGTTCGATGCCAAGGGCCCGACCTTCCGCGACGACTGGTATCCGGACTACAAGGGCCACCGCCCGCCGATGCCGGAAGACCTGGCGGCGCAGATCGCGCCGATCCACGAGGCAGTGCGTGCGCTCGGCTGGCCGCTGCTGCTGGTCGAGGGCGTGGAGGCGGACGACGTGATCGGCACGCTGGCCGCGCAGGCGACCGAGCGCGGCATCGACTGCGTCATATCGACCGGCGACAAGGACCTCGCCCAGCTGGTGAACAAGCACGTGACGCTGGTGAACACGATGAGCGAGGAAAAGCTGGACGAAGCCGGCGTGCTGGCCAAGTTCGGCGTGCCGCCGTCGGCCATCGTCGATTACCTCGCACTGATCGGCGACAGCGTGGACAACGTGCCGGGCGTGGACAAATGCGGCCCGAAGACCGCCGTGAAGTGGCTGCAGCAGTACGGCGGCACGCTGGATTCGGTGGTCGCCAATGCGGCCGATATTGGCGGCAAGGTCGGCGAGAACCTGCGCGCCCACCTCGACTTCCTGCCGCTGGCGCGCAAGCTGCTGACGGTGAAGTGCGACGTCGAACTGCCGCAGCCGCTGGAATCGCTGACCTCGGACGGCGAGAACGCCGAGGCGCTGCGCCCGCTCTACGAACGCTACGGTTTCAAGGGCCTGCTCGACGATCTGGCCAAGGGCCCGCGCAAGACGGTCAACGCACCTGCGCCGGCCGAGGACGCCACACCGTCGACCGCACCCGAAGGCAGCCACCGCGCCGACTACGAAACCCTGCTCGACTGGGCTGCCTTCGACCGCTGGCACGCGAAGCTGATGGCGGCGCAGGTGGTGTCGCTGGACACCGAAACCACCAGCCTTGAGCCGATGGAAGCGCAGCTGGTCGGCATGAGCTTCGCGCTGGAACCCGGCGTGGCCGCCTACCTGCCGCTGGCCCACGTCTATCCGGACGCACCGGCTCAGCTGCCGCGCGACGAGGTGCTGGCGAAGCTCAAGCCCTGGCTCGAATCTGCGACGCACGGCAAGCTCGGCCAGAACCTCAAGTACGACCGCCACGTGTTCGCCAACCACGGCATCCGGCTGGCCGGCGTGGTCGATGACACGCTGCTCGAAAGCTATGTGCTGGAAGCCGACCGCAACCACAACCTCGACACCCTGGTCACCCGCCACCTCGGCCTGAAGGTGATCAGCTACGACGAGGTGACCGGCAAGGGCGCGGCGCGCATCGGTTTCGAGCAGGTGGCGATCGACCGCGCTTCAGCCTATGCCGCAGAGGATGCCGACGTGACGCTGCGCGTGCACGAAGTGCTGGCGCCACGCGTCAAGGCCGACAGCAAGCTTGCATATATATATCGCGACATCGAACTGCCGGTGTCCGACATCCTGTTCCGCATGGAGCGCACCGGCGTGCTGCTCGACAGCGCCTCGCTGGCCGCGCAGAGCAACGAGTTGGGCCAGAAAATGCTGGAACTGGAACAGCGCGCGCATACCGCCGCCAAGCAGCCCTTCAACATCAATTCGCCGAAGCAGCTGGCGGAAATCCTGTTCGAGCGCGAAAAGCTGCCGGTGATCAAGAAGACGCCGTCCGGCACGCCGTCGACCGACGAGGAAGTGCTGTCGCAGCTGGCGCTGGACTACCCGCTGCCGGCGCTCATCCTCGAATACCGCGGCATGGCCAAGCTGAAGGGCACCTACACCGACAAGCTGCCGCGCATGGTGCGCGCGGACACCGGCCGCGTGCACACCAGTTTCGGCCAGGCGGTGGCGGTGACCGGCCGGCTGTCCTCGGTCGATCCCAATCTGCAGAACATTCCGGTGCGCACCGCCGAAGGCCGGCGCATCCGCTCGGCCTTCATCGCGCCGCCGGGCCACGTGCTGGTCAGTGCCGACTACTCGCAGATCGAACTGCGCATCATGGCCCACCTGTCGCAGGACGCGCGCCTGCTGCAGGCCTTCGCCGACGGCGAGGACGTGCACCGCGCCACCGCGTCGGAGGTGTTCGGCGTGCCGCCGGACGAGGTGAGCAGCGAACAGCGCCGCTATGCCAAGGTGATCAATTTCGGCCTGATCTACGGCATGAGCGCGCACGGCCTGGCGAAGAATCTGGACATCGAGCGCAGCGCCGCACAGAGCTGGATAGACCGCTACTTCGCGCAGTACCCGGGGGTGGCCCGCTACATGGACGAGACGCGTGCGCTGGCGCGCGAGCAGGGCTATGTCGAAACCGTGTTCGGTCGCCGCCTGCAACTGCCGGACATCCGCGCCCAGCAGGTCGGCCGCCGCCAGGGCGCCGAGCGCGCGGCGATCAACGCGCCGATGCAGGGCACGGCGGCCGACCTGATCAAGCTGGCGATGATCGCGGTCGATGGCTGGCTGACGGCCGAAGGGCTGAAGACGCGCATCATCCTGCAGGTGCATGACGAACTGGTGCTCGAAGTGCCCGAGGCCGAACTGGACCGGGTGCGCGAGCGCGTGCCGGCGCTGATGGAAGGTGTGGCGCAGCTGTCGGTGCCGCTGAAGGTCGAAGCCGGCGTCGGTCGCAACTGGGACGAGGCGCACTGAGCACCTGCGGCGTGGCGGGCATCTTGCCCGCGCGGCGCTCCCTATCATGGATGCACGCGCACGGTCGATGCGCCGGCGAGCTGGTCCGCCCGGTTCGCCGCAATCCAGCCGAGGAGAACCGCCATGCCTTCCCTGTATTCGGACCATCATCGCGCACTGCAACAGGCCTACGGCACCACAGGTCTGGCGGAGATGCTCGACACCGGCTGGGTGCATGAGCAGATCTCGGATGCCGAGCGGGACTTCATCGCGTCGCGCGACATGTTCTTCCTGTCGACGGTCGATCCCGACGGCAATCCCACGGTGTCGTACAAGGGCGGCCCCACCGGCTTCGTCAAGGTACTTGACGCGCACACGCTGGTGTTCCCGGGCTACGACGGGAACGGCATGTTCTACTCGCTGGGCAATATCGTCGGCCAGTCGCGTGTCGGCCTGCTGTTCATCGATTTCGAGAAGCCGCACCGCGTGCGTGTGCAGGGCCGCGCCGAATTCCTCGCGGACGATCCGCTGCTGGCCGACTACGACGAAGCCAAGTACCTGGTGCGCGTGACGGTCAGCAAGATCTGGGTGAATTGTCCGCGCTACGTACACCGCTATCGCAAGCTCGAACAGTCGAAATACGTGCCGAAGGCGGAATGCGTGACGCCGCTCGCTTCGTGGACGCGGCTGGACATGGTGCAGGACGTGCTGCCGGAGCACGAACGCCGGCAGGCGATGCAGGAAGGTCTGCTGGATCTCGCCACCTACGAGGCAAAAGTGGCGCGCGGCGACGGCTGACGCGCCCGGCCTTGAATTCGGGCCAGTGGCGTGCACAATGCGGGGCCTCGCACTGGAATCCCCCGCAATGCATGCGCCGACGGCCGGCACCGATGCCCTCTCCTGCGCTGACCTGCACGACGTCGCTTCGCGCCTCGCGGTCTTCGACACGCTGAAGGCGGTCGCGTCACAGCTCATCGTGCTGCATCACCTGGTCGCCTACGGTCCGCTGGCGGAGGCCTTCCGCAGCCGCTTCCCTCAGCTCGCCGACTGGCTCTACTACGACGGGCGGCTGGCGGTTCAGGTGTTCTTCGTCATCGGCGGCTTCCTCGCCGCCCGAGCGCTGGCGCCGGCGCTGCAGCCGCGACCGCTGTCGCTGCCGGCGGTGCTGTGGAAGCGCTATCGCCGGCTGGCGCTGCCCTGCATGGCGGCCGTGCTGATCAGCGTCGTCTGCGCCGCGATTGCCCGCGCGCTGATCGACGACCCCAGCCTGCCCGGTACGCCCTCGGTCGGGCAGCTGCTGGCGCACGCACTGCTGCTGCAGGACATCGTTGGCGTCGAGGCGCTGTCGGCCGGAGTCTGGTACGTGGCGATCGACTTCCAGCTTTACGCGATGGCGGCGCTGCTGGTCTGGCTGGCCTCGCGCACCGGCCCGACACGCCACGCCGTCGTACTCGCCGCGATCACCACCGGTGTCGCCGCCGCGTCGCTGTTCGTGATCAATCGCGACACCAGCTGGGACGTCGCCGGTCCTTACTATTTCGGTGTCTACGCGCTGGGGGCGGCCGTCTGTTGGTTGTCCAGACCGGGCCGCTCATTGCTGTGGGGCGTGGCGGTCGCCGCCGCCGTGCTGTTGGCGCTGACCCTCGAACACCGCGAACGCGTGGCTTTCGCCGGCTGTGTGGCACTGCTGCTGTGGGGCGGCCTGCGCAGCGGGCTGCTGGCGCGCTGGCCGGACATTCCGGCGCTCGCCTTCCTCGGCCGGATCTCGTTCTCGGTCTTCCTGATCCACTACCCGGTGGCCATGCTGGTGAACGCCGTCGTCACCCGTCTGTGGGGCGCCACGCCGGACACCGCGCCGGCGGCGCTCGCCTTCGCGTGGGCGGCCAGCGTGGCGGCCGGTGCGCTGTTCCATCGGCAGATCGAACGGCGCTGCGCCGGATGAACCGCCGCCGCGCCGCCGCTGTCTTCGTTTCGGCGCGGCGCCGGGGCAACACTGCGCAGCCCTGCCGTGCGCTGCCATGCTTCGCCTCCGTGCCCACTTCGATATGGATTTCATGACCGCCGCCGCACCGGAACACGATGACGTCGTTTTCGACGGTCGCCCGCTCGACATCGAGGCGATCGCCGCGATCGCCGACGGCAGGCGTCGCGCCGTGCTGTCGACCGAGACAGCCTTCCGCGCCCGCATCGACGCTGGCGCGCGCGTCGTGCTGCAGCTGCTCGCCGACGACGGCGTGATCTACGGCGTCACCACCGGCTACGGCGAGTCGTGCACGGTGGCGGTGCCCGCCGCGCAGGTGGCGGAGCTGCCTCACCACCTCTACACCTATCACGGCGTCGGCATGGGACGCCTGCTGGAGGCCGACGAGACGCGCGCGGTGCTGGCCGCGCGGCTGGCCTCGCTGTGCCAGGGCATGTCCGGTGTGCGCTACGAACTGCTGCAGCATCTGGCGGCGCTGCTGGAGCACGACATCCTGCCCTGCATTCCGGCCGAAGGCTCGGTCGGCGCCAGCGGCGACCTGACGCCGCTGTCCTACGTCGCCGCTGCGCTGTGCGGCGAGCGCGACGTGCGGTGGCGCGGGCGGCGCATGCCGGCGCGCGAGGCGCTGGCCGAAGCCGGTATCCAGCCGCTGTCGCTGCAGCCGAAGGAAGGACTCGCCATCATGAACGGCACCGCCGTCATGACCGCGCTGGCCTGTCTCGCCTGGCAGCGGGCGCAGCGCTGCAGCCGGGTCGCCACCCGCCTGACCGCGCTGAACGTGTTCGCGACCGCCGGCAACCCGCACCACTTCGACGCATTGCTGTTCGCCGCCAAGCCGCATCCGGGACCGCAGGCGGTGGCCCGCCGGCTGCGTCGCGATCTCGCCTGCGACGCCGGCGCGGCACGCAACCCGGCGCGGCTGCAGGACCGCTACTCGCTGCGCTGCGCGCCGCACGTGATCGGTGTGCTCGAAGACGCGCTGCCTTTCACGCGGACGCTGATCGAGAACGAACTGAACAGCGCCAACGACAATCCGCTGATCGACCCGGACAGCGGGCGCGTGCTGCACGGCGGACATTTCTACGGCGGTCACGTCGCGTTCGCGATGGACAGCCTGAAGACTGCGGTCGCCAATGTGCTCGACCTGCTGGACCGCCAGCTCGCGCTGCTGGTGGACAGCCGTTTCAGCCACGGCCTGCCGGACAACCTGAGCGCCGCGACCGGCGAACGCGGCGCACTGAACCACGGCCTGAAAGCGCTGCAGATCGCCGTGTCGGCGTGGACCGCCGAGGCGCTGAAGACCACCCTGCCGGCGTCGGTGTTCTCGCGCTCGACCGAATGCCACAACCAGGACAAGGTGAGCATGGGCACGATCGCCGCGCGCGACTGCCTGCGCGTGCTCGAACTGGGCGAACAGGTGCTGGCGGCGATGCTGGTGTCGGCCCGGCAGGCGGTCGCGCTGCGCGGCCGCATCGACGCCGGTGCGCTGCCGCCGGTGCTGGCGCACACCCAGTCGTGGCTCGAGTCCTGCATTCCGCTGGTGGTCGAGGACCGCGCGCTGGACCATGAACTGACCCGGCTGGTGGGCGTGCTGCGCACAGGCAGCGCAGGCGACGTGCTGGAGTCGGACGGATGAGCGTCCCTTGGCACGCCGACGGCCCGGCGCTCGAACGCGTGCTGGCCGACCTGATCGCCGACGAGGTGCGACGGCTGCGGCCCGGCGGCTCACCGCTGCCGCCGCAGCCGTGGTTGGCGTCGATGGCCTTCGACGACAGCGGTTTCGGGCTCGATTCACTTGAGCGCTATACGCTGGCCGCCGCCATCGCCGAACTGCTGCAGCTGCACGACAGCACGGTGATCGATGCGCTGCCGGCGGCGAGTACTTTCGGTCAGTACTGCGCGCTGGCCCGCGAAGGCCTCGCGCAGGATGGTCGCCGCCTGACCTTCCGCACGTCCGGCAGCACCGGGATGCCGAAGGCGTGCGCGCACGCGCTGACGATGCTGGAAGAGGAGGCCGATGCGCTGGCCGCCCACATCGGGCCGCGCCGGCGGGTGCTGGTCGCGGTGCCGGTCCATCACATCTATGGCTTCATTTTCGGCGTCCTGCTGCCGCCCCGCCTGGGCACGCATGATGTCGTCGATGTGCGGCCGCTGCCGCCGCAGGCGCTGGCCGGCCGGCTGCAGCCGGGCGATCTGCTGGTGAGCCATCCGGCGCACTGGTCGCTGCTCGCCCGCTTCGGTCCGCAGCTGCCTGCCGACATCGTCGGTACCACTTCCACTGCGCCCTGCCCGGATGCGCTGGCCGATGCGCTGCGCGCACAGGGGCTGGCGCGTCTGCTGCAGATCTATGGCAGTTCGGAGACGGCCGGCATCGGCTGGCGCGACACCGCCGGCGCGCCCTACACGCTGATGCCGCACTGGCGCCGCGCGGTGGCCGACGACGCGGCACTGGTGCGCCCGACCGCGGACGGTGGCGAGTGTCGAGCTGCATTGCAGGACGTGATCGAGTGGTTGCCCGACGGGCGCTTCCGGCTGGCCGGACGGCGCGACGAAGCGGTGCAGGTGGCGGGCATCAACGTGTTTCCGGCGCGGGTGCGCGACGTGCTGCTCGAACACCCTCTGGTCGAGGCGTGCGCGGTGCGCCGCATGGCGCCGACCGAGGGCGAACGCCTGAAGGCCTTCATCGTGCCGAGCGACGGCATCCCCGCGTCAGCCCTGCTGCCGCAGCTCGAAACCTGGGTAAAGGAACGTCTGTCGGCGCCCGAATGTCCACGCGCCTGGTCGTTCGGCGACCAGCTACCGGTAGACGCCCGCGGCAAGCTGGTCGATTGGCCGATCGCCCCCTGATTGCCTCCTCAAGTTCGCAGGTGCACTCCCGATAACTGATCCGTTGTCCGGAGTGTCCGCTGCCTCCGCAATGCCACTCGGCGCACCTCAAGGTGTCCGTTGATACCGACCCAGGGAGCACCATGAATACGGAACAGACCCTCTCGTTCTCCAACGCAGCACTGTTTGACTATCTCGACCGCGCGAGCGATGCCGAGCTTGACAGCCTCGACTTCGGCGTCATCGGCATGGACGACGCAACCCAGGTCAGACGTTACAACCGCTTCGAATCGGCCGCCGCCGGCCTGTCGCCCGATCGGGTGATCGGACACGCGCTGTTCACCGTGGTGGCGCCGTGCATGAACAACTTCATGGTTGCCCAGCGCTTCGAGGACGCGCAGCAGGACGGCAGTGTGCTCGACGACACCATCGACTACGTGCTGACCCTGCGCATGCGCCCGGTCAAGGTGAAGCTCAGATTGCTCGCCCGACCCGGCAGCGACTTGCGCTATGTGCTGGTCCACCGCCAGACCTGAGCCGGAGCACGCATGAGCGCACCGGTCGAAGAGGAATACGAAGCGCTGCTGCAGTTCATGTACATGGCGCCGATAGGCCTTGTACAGACGCTGGCGGATGGCGAGATCACGATGATCAATCCGCTGTGCGCGCAGCTGCTGATGCCGCTCTCCCCGGACGGCCAGCTGGCCAATCTGTTCACCGCGCTGGAAGCCGTGGTGCCCGACCTGCGACAGCGGGTGCAGGATTTTCCGGACGTGCACGGCACGGTGTGCGACGCGCTGCAGGTGCCGATCGCGACCGGTCAGCCCGGTCGCAGACAGAGCCAGGTGCTGGCGCTGACACTGCTCAAGCTCGACGCCGAGCGGCTGATGGCCGTCATTTCCGACGTGACGCAGTCGGTCCGCCGGGACCGCGAACTGCGCCAGAGCCAGGCCTGGATCAACACGCTGGCGATCGGCCTGACCGACTACGCCCTGGTGTCGCTCGACCAACATGGCTGCGTGCAGGACTGGAACCCGAGCATCGCCCGCATCACCGGCTTCACCGAGGAGCAGGTGACCGGCCGCAGCCTGTCGATGTTCTACCCTGAAGACGCGATTTCCGAACAGCGCGTGCTCGACCGGCTGCACGAGGCCGACCGCACCGGCTGGAGCCTGGACGAAGGATGGTGCGTGCGCGCCGACGGCGGTCGCTACTGGGGCAGCTGCCTGATCGCGCCACTGCATGACCGCGATGGCGAGCCGACCGACGAACGTGCCTACAGCCTCATCATTCGCGATGTGTCCGACCGGCGCGAGGCGGCGGAAGCGTTGCTGAAGGCGGTGTCCTGCGATCACCTGACCGGCCTGCTGAACCGCCGCGCCTTCGTCGAGGCGGTCGAGCTGGAGATGCAGCGCTGGGCGCGCTTCCCGCGGCCGCTGTCGCTGGTGATGATAGACGCCGACCATTTCAAGCGGATCAACGACCAGTATGGACACGCTGCTGGCGACGCCGTACTGCGCCATCTCGCCGCCGGCATGACCGCGACCTTCCGCGCGATGGACGTGCTCGCGCGCTTCGGTGGCGAGGAATTCGTCGTGCTGCTGCCGGACACCACGTTGGAGGGCGCAGAGATCGTCGCCCAGCGCCTGTGCCAGCTGCTTGCGACGCAGGCGGTGGAGGTCGGCGGCCAGGTCGTGCGCTACACCGTCAGCGCAGGCGTCGCGGCGATGGACGCCGACGTGAGCGATTTCGATGCCCTGATGCAGCGTGCCGACGAGGCGCTCTATGCGGCCAAGGCCGGCGGCCGCAACCGGGTAGAGCGCTGGCAACCGGCGCTTCAGTCGGCGGTCGTCCGATGAAGCCGGACAGCGACCCTGAGGATCTGCAGCCGCCCGCTTACGAGGCGCTGATCCAGTTCCTCTACCAGGCGCCGATCGGCCTGCTGCAGATCCGGCCCGACGGCACGGTGACGATGATGAATCCGCGCTCGGCGCAGTTGCTGATGCCGCTGGCGCGGCAGGGCAATCTGGACAATCTGTTCGAGGTGCTGGACGAGGTGGCGCCCGATCTGCGCGCCATGGCCGACGCCGCCGTCGAGCCGGGTGCGCTGGTGTGCGAGGGGCTGCGCATGCCGGTGCGGTCGACGGCCGGTGGCCGGCGCGTGCTCGGCATCAGTCTGCTGCGGCTCGACGCCCACACCATCATGGGCTGCGTCAATGACGTGACGCACGAGGTGGAACTGGAACAGCAGCGTCTGGCCTCGCGGATGCGCGACGCGTCGCGCACCGACAGCCTGACGCTGATGCCCAACCGCTCCGCCGTGCTGGAGCGGATACAGCAGGCGCTGGCGCGCCCCGACGCCGGTGGTGCGCCTACCTTTGCCGTGCTGTTCATCAACTGCGACCGTTTCAATCGCGTCAATCTGACGCTCGGGCAGGCGGGGGGCGACCGGCTGCTGCGCATGGTGGCCGAGCGGCTGAATGGCACCGTGCGTCAGCGCGACGCCGTCGGTCCGGCGCAGGAGCCGCTGCACACGACGGCCCGCCTCGGCGGCGACGAATTTGTCGTGCTGCTCGACGGTCTGCGCGACAGCGAGGACGTGCACAGCATTGCGCAGCGGCTGATCGACACGCTGTCCCGCCCCTATCTGATCGACAGCGTCGAGGTGCATATCTCCGCCAGCATCGGCGTCGTCGCCGGCATACACGCCGCCGCCGAAGCGAACGCGCTGCTGCAGGACGCGAGCCTCGCCATGCAGGAGGCGAAGCGCGCCGGCGGCGGGCGTCACGTGCTGTTCACGCCGTCGATCAAGGACATCGCAACCCGTCGCGGCGCACTCGAACTGGAACTGCGACGGGCCCTCGAACAGGACGAACTGTTCGTCGTCTATCAGCCCATCGTCGAGCTGACCGACGGTCGCGTCGCCGGCTTCGAGGCGCTGGTCCGCTGGCAGCATCCGCAGCGCGGTCTGGTATCGCCGGTCGAATTCATCGAGATTGCCGAGGAGTGCGGCTTGATCGGCGCTGTCGGCGAGTTCGTGCTCGATTCGGCGTGCCGTCAGTTGGCGACGTGGCAGCGCCAGTTCGGCGCGCTGGCGCCCGCGATGGTGTCGGTCAATCTGTCGCGTGCACAACTGCAGGACGCCGCCATCACCGATCAGGTCGCGCGCGTGCTCGAATCGAGCCGTCTGCCGGCGCAGGCACTGCAGCTGGAGGTGACGGAGAGCATGGCGGCCCAGGGCGACGACATACGCGCCCGCCTGCTCGAACTGAAGGCGCTCGGCCTCGCGCTCGCGCTGGACGATTTCGGCACCGGTTATTCCTCGCTGGCCTGTCTCGGCCAGCTGCCGATCGACACGGTCAAGATCGATCGCTCCTTTGTCGCCGACGCGGAGAGCAATCTGCACAAGCGGGTACTGATAGAAGCCACCGTGCGCGTTGCCCGCAGTCTCGGCATGAGCACGACCGCCGAAGGCATCGAAACCGAAGGCCAGGCGGCGCTGCTGGCGACGCTGGACTGCAACAAGGGTCAGGGCTATCTGTGGTCGCGCCCGCTGGCCGCGAACGACGCCACGCAATGGCTCGCGGCACGCATCGGGGCGACCGACCTGCTGTCGGACCAACCCCATCCTTCCGCCGCGCCCTTGCGCGCCGCCGCCGGCTTCCCGGGCTGACGGCTGCTTCGTCCTGCCACTGCGGCGCGCTTCGCCCGCTAACAGCGGCCGGCGCACATCAGCCGGTCGGCTGGCCGCCAAGCTTCAGCACGGCGCGATCCCGTCCTCCGTGCTTCGCCTCGTAAAGTGCCCGGTCGGCACGCAGGAAGGCCGATTCGAAGCTGTCGTCGCCGGCACCGAGCACGGTCGCACCGATGCTCACGGTGATGTTCAGCGTGTGGCCGTCGTGTTCGATCCGGCGCTCGCGTACCGCCTGCAGCAGTCGCTCGCCGACCTCGTGCGCGCCGGTGGCATCGGTTTCCGGCAGCACGATGCCGAACTCCTCGCCGCCGAGACGGCCGAGCACGTCGCTGGTGCGCAGCGCCTGTGCGAGCGTGAGCGCGAGCGCCTTCAGCACGGCGTCGCCGGTCGGGTGGCCGAACACGTCGTTCACCTTCTTGAAGTGGTCGGCGTCGATCACCATCAGGCTCAGCGGCCGCCCGTGGCGCAACGCGACCGATATCAGCCGCTCGCTTTCTGCGGTGAAGGCGCGGCGATTGAGCACGCCGGTCAGACCGTCGGTCGACGCCTGTCGCTGCAGTTCGCGCTCCATGACCTTGCGCTCGCTGATATCGCGAATGATGCCGACGTGGACGCTCTGCGGACCTTCGCCTGCGCTGCCGACGGTAACGTCGATCGGGAATTCGTGGCCGTCCTTGTGCCGGCCCGTCACCTCGCGCCCCCGGTTCATCGCGCGCGCGTCGACCGATGCATTCGCCGCCTGCACATGCTGGCGGTGCGCCGGCGCCTGGGCGGGCGGCATCAGCATGTCGAGACGACGCCCCGCGACCTCCTCTGCGCGATAGCCGAACAGGGCTTCGGCCGCGCGATTGAACTCGACGATGCAGCTGTTGCTGTCGATCACGACGACGGCATCACGTGCCGTGTTCATGAAGGTCCGAGCGCGATCTTCGCTGCGTCGCAGCTGATCCGTGCGGCGGGCGACGCGGTTCTCCAGTTCCTGGTTTGCATCGGCCAGCTGCTGCAGCGCCAGTCGGCGGCGCCGGAACTGACGGAAGGCGAACCAGGCCAGCCCCGCGAACGCGAGGTTGCTCGCTGCCGCCAGCGTGACGTAACTGCCCAGATTGCGCCGCCACGACTGCAGCAGCACGCGCTCATCCGCGGTCGCGGCGACGATGATTCCATAGGCATTGGAGGTGGCGTAGGCAGCCGGACCGGCGGGCTCGTCGAGCAGGCGCTGGCGCGCGAACAGACCGTCGGCGGCTGCGGGCAGAAGCGTGCGGAACAAGGGCGTGTCGGCGGCTGTGCTCTCGACGCAGTCGGCGCGGCGAGGCAGGCAGGCAAGTCGATGCCCATCGCGCAGGAAGACCGACAGCGTGTAGCCGGCCGGCAGTCCCTGCTCGATCAACAAGGTCGTCAGCAGTTCCGGATCGACGGCAGCGGCCGCTACGCCGAGAAAGCGGTTGCCATCGTTCTCGACCCGCCGGCTGAGCGGAAAGATGTGCTTGCCGGTCAGCTTGCTGATGATGGCCGGCCCAACGAAAAGGCGGTGCTCGTCGGCGCCCGATCCCGATTGCGCCTGAAAGTAGTCCCGCGCCGATACATCGAGTTGCGGTGCCGGAAAGCTGAGCGACATTGCTGCCACGGTGCCGTCGTGCCGCACCAGGAAAAGCGACCGCAACTCCGGATTGAGGGCGTGTCGCCTGACCAGAAGCCGGTGCAGGGCAAGATCGGGTGCGGTCGACATGCCGCCGTGAAGCCGGACACCCTCGGCAATGCCGGACAGAAGCCGGTCGTAGGTGGCCAGGTGCTGATCCATGCGCCGCGCGACCACTTCGGCGCTCACGTGCAGCGTATCGAGCGCGCGCTCCAGCGTTTCCGTGCGTGCCGCATCGACGAACATGAAAAGCCGGATGTCGAGCACGCAGACAGCGAGCAGCGCGAGCAGGATCCACCGCCCTCCCGAGAGGCCCTCTTGGCTGCCACTCATTCGTATCCAGACTCCGTTCTGAAGACCCGTCGCCCGGATGGTAGCGCACGCGTGTGGCGCGCCATCGGCGACGCCGTGCGCCGACTGTGTCCGCCAGACCGACTTGCCCTCGCCTTGGCGAGGGGCGGTGGACACAGTCGCTGACAAAGTTCCGACCGTGACGGCCGTAAATCGCGTCAGGCCGGTGAGCGCCTCCACCCTCGATGAATCGCAAATGCGTTCGGTTCGCCCTGTTCATGATGGCCCGGCCGTCTTAGCGTAGTGTCCGTATTCAGCAGGGCCCCCTCCGCCCACTTCGTGGCCGTAGCACGCATTCGCCTTACTGACCGATGAAAGCAGCCCCTCCCGCCAACGAGTCGGCGCGTATCCGTGCTCTGTGCGAACTCGATATCCTCGACTCGCCGCCGGAGGCGGCGTTCGACAACATCACACGCCTGGCCGCCGAGCTGTGCGGGACGCCGGTCGCCCTCGTGTCGCTGGTTGACGGCACGCGCCAGTGGTTCAAGTCGCGCGTCGGCATCGAGGTTACGCATACGTCGCGCGACATCGCGTTCTGCGCCCATGCCCTGCACGCCCCCGATCTGCTGGAGGTCACTGACGCGACGCTCGATCCGCGCTTCGCCGACAATCCGCTGGTCACCGGCGAGCCGGGCATCCGTTTCTACGCAGGTGCTCCGCTGCTCACGCCCGATGGTGAGGTGCTGGGTACGCTGTGCGTGATCGACTGGATGCCTCGCCGCCTCGATGACCGTCAGCGGCGTGCGCTGCGCACGCTGGCTGACCAAGTGATGACGCAGATGCGGCTGCGCCGCCAGCTGGACGTGCAGGCCCGGACCGAAGCCGCACTGAAGGCGCTGGAGGAGCGCTGGCAGTTCGCCCTCGAAGCCAGCGACGAGGGTGTGTGGGACTGGAATCTGCTGACCGACGAGGTGTACTTCTCCGACCGCTGGTGCACCATGCTCGGCCACGCGCCGGAGGACATTCCACACACGCTGCAGGCCTGGTCGTCGCGCGTGCACCCGGATGATCTCGAACCGACGCTGCACTGCGTAGGCGAGCACCTGGCGGACCGCACTCCTTTCTACGAAGCCGTGTTCCGGATGCGGGCAAGCGACGGCAGCGATCGCTGGATACTCGATCGCGGCAAGGTAATGGTGCGCGATGCCGAGGGCAAGCCGCTGCGCATGGTCGGCACACACACCGACATCACCGTCCAGAAGTGTGCGCAGCGTCAGGCGGAGCGCATGCGCGTTCAGCTCGATGAGGCGCAGGCGATCGCCTCCATGGGCAGCTGGGATTTCGACTTGGCGAGTGGCCGCCTGACCTGGACGCAACAGACCTGCCGGCTGTTTGGCATCGCACCCGAGGCGTTTGCCGGGACAATGGATGCCTTCCTCGACATGGTGTTGCCCGAAGACCGTGCACGCGTGGCCGGCGCGAACACGGATGCGACGCCCGAAGCGCCGGTGATCGAGAACACCTATCGCATCCGCCGCCCCGATGGCGAAATCCGCTGGATGTACGAGCGCGGCAAGGTGCTCTTCGACGTCGAAGGTCGCCCCGAGCGCCGGCTTGGCATGGTGATGGACATCACCGAGCGGGAGCGTGCGCGCGAGGCGATCGCGGCGACCGAAGCACGCTTTCGCAAGGTGTTCGAGGACGCCGCGACCGGCATCGCGATCACTACACTGGAGGGCCGCTTCATCGCCACCAACGCGGCGTACCGGCGCATGCTTGGGTACAGCGAGGAGGAACTGCAGGCGCGCACCTTGTTGTCGATCACGCACGCCGACGACCTGGCACGCAATCGTGCGCTGATGGACGAGGTTCATGGCGGCGTGCGTGACAGCTTCGTCATCGAGAAGCGCTGCATCGCCGCCGATGGCCGTATCGTCTGGGTGCGCATGAGCGTGTCCATGCAGCGCGACGCGGACGGTACCGCGCACAGCATCATTGGTGTCGCAGAGGACATCACACAGCAGCGCGAAGCCGAGGCGCGGCTGCGGCAGAGCCAGGCCCTGCTGGCGATGGCCTCGCGCGTCAGCCGGATGGGTGCGTGGACGATAGACGTACCGGGCCTTGCGATGATCTGGTCGGACGAGGCGCGCGACCTGTTCGGGCTGCAGTCGTCGCAGATGCCGGTGGCGGCCGAGGGGCTGAAGCTCTACGTCCCCGAGCACCAGCCGCGGATCCGCGAGGTGTTCGAGCGCTGCATGCAGACCGGCGTGCCGTTCGACGTCGAGCTGCAGGCGGCCGGCCGCGACGGGCAGGTGCTCTGGGTGCGCACGATAGGTGAGGCAGTGCGCAACGAGCGCGGCGAGATCGTGCGTGTGCAGGGCGCCTTCCAGGACATTTCGGAACGCAAGCGGGCGGACGAAGCGCTGCAGGAAAGTCGGCGCGAAATGCTGACTCTGATGAGCAACCTGACCGGCATGGTCTATCGCTGCCGACCCGATGCCGGCTGGACAATGGAATTCGTCAGCGATGGTGCCCATGCGCTGACCGGTTATGCGCCGGCCGAACTGGTCGGCATCGAGCACAGGCGTTACGTTGAACTGATACACCCGGCCGACCGCCTGCGGGTCCAACAGGACGTGTCGCGCGCGCTGGACGAGCGCCGGGCGTTCGAACTGACCTACCGCATCTTTGCCGCCGATGGCGGCGAACGCTGGGTGTGGGAACGCGGGCAGGGGATACGCGATACCGACGGCCAGGTGCGGAGCATCGAGGGCGTCATTTTCGACGTGTCGCAGCGGCACAAGGACGAGGAGCAGTTGCGCCTGCTCGAAATGTGCATCGCGCGCATGGGTGACATTGTCATGATCACCGGCACCGATGGGATAGGCACGCCGGACGGGCCGCGCATCCACTTCGTGAACGAGGCCTTCGAACGCATCACCGGTTTCACGCGCGAAGAGGCACTCGGCATGACGCCGCGCATGCTGCAGGGGCCGGCCACCCAGCCCGAGGTGCGCAGCCGTCTGCGCGATGCGTTGGCGCAATGGCAGCCGGCACGCGAGCAGGTGATCAACTACCGCAAGAACGGCGAGATGATCTGGCTCGAGCTGGACATTGTGCCGATCACCGACGAACACGGCTTCTATACGCACTGGCTGGCGATCGAGCGCGACATCACCGAGCGCAAGATGACCGAACAGGCGGTGCGCGACAGCGAGGAGCGCTTCCGTCGGCTGTCGCGCGCGACCAACGATGCCATCTGGGACTGGGATCTCCGCTACGACACGCTGTGGTGGAACGACGGTTTCGAGAAGCTGTTCGGCTACGACCTTCTGACGATCGAGAAGGCCATCTCGTCGTGGACTTCGCGCATTCACCCGGACGACCTCGATCGGGTAACCGAGGGTATTCATCGTGTGATCGACGACGGCGGTGAGCAGTGGTCGGACAGCTACCGTTTCCGCCGCCTCGACGGCAGCTACGCCTACGTCGTCGACCGCGGTTACGTCATCCGCGACCCGGACGGTCATCCGACGCGCATGCTGGGCGGCATGACGGACATCAGCGAACGCAAGCGCGTCGAGGACGAGCTTCGCACCGTCGCCACGCGCCTGAGCCATTACCTGAGCGTGAGCCCGGGCGTTACCTATGCGCTGGCGGTCGAAGGCGAACGGGTAGAGCCGGAGTGGGTGAGCGACAACATCGAGTGGCTGTTCGGCTACTCGGTCGAACAGACACGCACGCCGGACTGGTGGCGCGGGAATGTGCACCCGGACGATCGCGAAGGAGCGATTGCCCACACGCGAGAGGTGTTGCGCACCGGGCACGTCGTGCACGAGTACCGCTTCCGCGGCGCTGACGGGCGCTGGATCTGGATTAACGATCACATGAGGGTGGAGCGCGACGCCGACGGCGAACCGATGCGCATCGTCGGTGCGTGGACGGACGTGACGAGCCGGCATGAGGCGGAGAACGAGGTGCTCCGCTACAAGGATCACCTGGAGGAGCTGGTGGTCGCTCGGACCGCCGAACTGCGCGTCGCCCAGCAGCAGGCGGAGGAGGCAAGCAGGGCAAAGAGCGCCTTCCTCGCCAACATGAGCCACGAGATCCGCACACCGATGAATGGTGTGCTGGGCATGCTGGAGGTGATGGCGCATAGCCCGCTCACGGCACAGCAGGCCGACATGATCCGCACCGCACGCGAGTCCGGCCAGACCTTGCTGGGGCTGATCGACGACATCCTCGATTTCTCGAAAATCGAGGCTGGGCGGCTGGAGATTTTGTCCGAGCCGCTGTCGGTGGTCGATCTCGCCGAGGGGGTGTGCGATGCCTTGCTACCGCTGGCCGAACGCTCCGGAGTCGAGCTCCGCGTGATCGTCTCGCCCGAGGTGCCTGAGTGTGTGCTCGGTGATGCGGTGCGCCTGCGCCAGGTGCTGTACAACCTGGTCGGCAATGCGATCAAGTTCTCGGCGGGCCGAAGTGCGCCGCAGGGGCAGGTCGCATTGCGGGTGACGCGGGCCGAGGCGTCGCCGCTTCGGCTGGCGTTCACCGTGGTCGACAACGGCATCGGTATGACGCCGGAAACGTTGCAGCAGCTGTTTCGTCCGTTCAACCAGGGCGAGAATTCGGCCTCGCGCCGCTACGGCGGGACCGGTTTGGGACTGACCATCTGTCGGCGACTGATCGAGCTGATGGGCGGCGACATCCAGGTGGTCAGCGCACCCGGTCGGGGCTCGACCTTCGTTGCCTGTCTTCCTTTCCTGCTGCCGCCGGAGATGCCGGCGCCGAACTATCCAGACCTGCGCGGCACGCACTGCATCGTTGTCGACCGGGTGCTGAACGACCCCGGCTTCGCCGACTACCTGCTGCATGCAGGAGCCCGGGTGGACGATGTGGCCGACGAATCCGAAGCCGTGCTCCGGGCACGCGACGGCGGCCTGGACGTAGTGGTCGTCCGGGCGGTCGAGCGAGCGACCCTTCCGCTGGACGTCGGCGATGGTACGAAGACGAAGGTGCGTCAGCTCCTGATCACCCGCGGTCGTCGCCGTCGTGCGCGCATTGCGGACGCCGACAAGGTGAGTCTCGACTACTCGGCGCTGCGCAGGCGCTCGCTGCTGCAGGCGGTGGCGATAGCCACCGGCCGGGAGTCGCCCGAGGTGCTGCACGAGCAGCAGGCCAGCGGCGTGCCCGACGCACCTGCGGCGCCGACGGTCGAGCAGGCGCGTGCCAGTGGCGAGCTCATCCTGGTGGCCGAGGACGATGCGACCAGCCGCAAGGTCATCTTGCAGCAGCTGGCATTGCTCGGGCGAACGGCCGAAATCGCGCAGAACGGCGCCGAGGCGCTGGCGATGTGGCGGCGTTCGCGCTACGCGATGCTGTTGACCGATCTGCACATGCCCGAGATGGATGGTTATGCCCTCGTGCGTGCGATCCGTGCCGAAGAGGCGGCGGCCGGGCGAGATGCGCAAGGAGGGCGCATACCCATCATTGCGCTGACCGCGAACGCATTGCGTGGAGAACACGAGCGTGCACGGGCGGTGGGCTTTGACAACTATCTGACCAAACCGCTCAAGCTCGAACAGTTGCGTGTGGCGATCGAACAGGTCATTGTGGGCACCGAGCCGGAATCGGATCAACCGGTCGACTTGCCGGTGTTCGACGTGGATGCGATGCGCGCCATCATCGGCGACGACGACGAGTCGATCCGCGACCTGCTCGCCTTCTATCTCGATACGACCTTGCCGCAGTGGGGCGAGCTTCGTCAGGCCTGCGAAGTGGGAGATTGCGCGCGGGCTGCACATGTTGCGCACAAGCTGAAATCGTCCGCCCGCTCGGTCGGTGCGCTTGAGCTGGCCGAGTGCTGCGGTACGTTTGAGCGGGCAGCGAGGAGCGGGCGCATCGCTTACCTCAAGCAGGGCGTGAAGCGACTGGATTCGATCCAGGCTCGCGCCGAAGAGGCAATACGCAATCACCTCGACGACACACTTTCGGGGAGGCCGCAGGCATGAGGGTGCTGATCGTCGACGATGACCGCTTCACGCTGCGATTGCTGACGCGCCAGCTGACCCAGCTGGGGGTTGATGGGGTGCTTGCCTGTGAGAGCGCGAGCGCCGCGCTGACGCTGATAGACGGGCAGATCGACAGTGTGGATGTGCTGTTCTGCGACCTCAACATGCCGGGCATGGATGGCGTCGAGTTCCTGCGCCACCTCTCCCGGCACGGCTATCGCGGTGGTCTGGTCCTGATCAGCGGCGAGGACGTGCGTGTGCTCGATTCGGTCCGTCGCCTGGCGAGCGCACGTCAGCTACAGGTCTTGGGCACGCTGCGCAAGCCGGTGGCGCTGGAATCGATCCGCGCGCTGCTGCAGCCGGCGGCGGCCGGTGCCGCTCGGGCCGAGCCCGAGTTTCGCAAGCGCTATGAGGCGGCCGAACTGCGTCAGGGCGTGCGGCAGGGACAGCTCGTCAATCACTACCAGCCGAAGGTCGCCTTTTCCGATGCACGGGTGGTGGGCGTGGAGACGCTGGTGCGGTGGGCGCATGCGCAGGATGGGCTGGTGTTTCCTGACCAGTTCATCGCGGCGGCCGAGAGCGGCGGCGTTATCGAGGAGCTGACCGATGCCGTGCTGCACGTTGCGCTGCGCGACACGCGCTCGTGGAATGAGAGCGGGCTCGATCTGCGCTGCGCGATCAATGTGTCGATGGACAATCTGGTCGCGTTGGACTTCCCCGACCGGGTGGCCGGTGCCGCCGCGCGCGCCGGCGTGCCGATCGCGCAACTGGTGCTGGAAGTGACCGAGAGCCAGTTGATGCACGACACGCTGTCCTTGCTCGACATCGTGTCGCGGCTGCGCCTGAAGCGCATCGGGCTGTCGATCGACGATTTCGGCACCGGCTTTTCGTCGCTGGCGCAACTGCGGGACATTCCGTTCGACGAACTCAAGCTCGACCGTAGCTTCGTGCGTGGCGCCGGCGAGAACGCGGAACTGCTCGCCATTCTGCGCGCGAATCTGGGCATGGCCCGCCAGCTCGGCCTGCGCAGTGTGGCGGAAGGCGTCGAGACGGCGGGCGACTGGGCGTGTCTGCGCGATCTTGGCTGCGACGTCGCGCAGGGCTATTTCATCGCACGACCGATGCCCGCCGATCGCCTGCCGGAATGGATGGCCGAATGGGAGGCTCGACGAACGCACCTGGTGAACAGATCTTGAACAAGGAAGACGTCCGCATTCTGGTGGCGAGCGATATCGTCAGCGACGCCGAACTGGTGCGCAGGCTGCTGCGCGACGAGTTCGAGAAGATATTCCTGTCGACCGATCCGGACCGCAGCATCGAGGACTTTGAGCGGATCAAGCCCGACGTGCTGCTGCTCGCGTTCAACTCGTTGGAGAAAGCCGAGCGCTATTACCTCGGCCTCTATCGCCTGAGCACGGTGGTGCAGGCGATTCCTCACCGCACTGTCATCCTCTGTGACAAGGACGACCTGAAGCGGGTCTACGAACTGTGCAAGCGCGAGTACTTCGACGACTACATCCTGTTCTGGCCGCTGACCCACGACACGCCGCGGCTGCCGATGTCGGTCTTCCACGCGCTGCGCCAGATCGAGTTCGAGCGTTCGCTGCCGATCAGCCAGAGCGAGCTTGCCGAGCACATGCGGCGCATCGCGGAACTGGAAACGACGCTCGAACGTTACATGTCGCGCGGACAGGACCAGATGAGTCAGGTCAGGCGCTCGCTCGACGAGGCGGGCGACCGCATCGGCGCCGCGCTGGCGCGATTCCCGAAAACGCTGGCCGACAGATCGGTCATCCAGGCGGGCGACATCCCGAAGGTCGCGCACGAGGTCGATCAACTGCGCAGCGAAGGCATCGACCCGCAGTTGCGCAGCGCTACCGAAACGATGGGGCAGGCGGTGGATTGGGTGACCGAGTACAGGCAGGCGCTGTCGCCGCAACTGGAGTCGGCGCAGGTCCTGTCCGAAGTCATCGGTCAGCTTCGCCCGGTCGTCCTGATCGTCGATGACGACGAGTTCCAGCGCAAGCTGATCGGCGACTGGCTGGTCAGGAACGACATGCAGGCGCTATTCGCCGCTTCCGGACCGGAGGCGCTGGGCATGGTGCACAGACATCATCCGGATCTCATCCTGATGGATATCGAACTGCCCGGTCTGAGCGGCATAGAGGCCATGCGCCACCTCAAGTCCGTCGAGCAACTCGCGGGCATTCCGATTCTCGTCATGACCGGGCACAGCGAGCGCGGCATTGTGATCCAGTCGAAAGAGGCCGGTGCGCTTGACTTCATCGTCAAACCGGTCGATCAGGCACGCCTGCTGGCCAAGGTGCGTCGCTGCCTCGATCCTGCCGCCGAAGCGTCGTAGCGCAGGTGTGAAGAAGGGTGATGGTCTCCGCTGGCAGCGTATCGCGGCGGTTCTCGGTAGGTGACCTGTGCGTTTCGGGCGGCCGCGGCGCGACGGGCGAGAGGGCGGTATCCGTCGGTCCGGCGCAAACGGCGCCCGGGCAGCCGGCCGGCCCAAAACAAAAGGGCCGGATCGAGGTGATCCGGCCCTTTCGGAGAATTGGCGCGCCCGGCGCGATTCGAACGCACGACCCCTGCCTTCGGAGAAAGAAAGCGAGGACTTCTCGATGAAGGCCGTTATCACCGCAGGCGTTGCGAGAGCCCTGCGGAAAATCCTGCTTCTGCCGTCATCCATCCTCGGCTATCCAACAGAAGCAGCACCTGCCTAGGAAGTCACCCGGAGATCTAGAGCTGCTGCCGATCGAGTACAAGACCTACAAACGAGGAGACGTCCATCAGCCAGCTCCTCTGCACGGGCTTGTAAGAAACCTGAACCCCGGCTGGAACAACCAAGGAGAGACGTTTGGAGCGCATTTCGTCGGTCTGGCTCTCCGAAATACCCGGCTCAAGGGTCAGCAGATGCTTCTCATCGATCCTGTCTGCTTCCGCAAGCACTTGGCGCCACCGATCCTTGCAGGTGGTCTTAACGCCAAGTACGGTGAGATGATTAGGCGGGAAAGCAGGGTCACGATACGCGTCCACTCCGGGAAAGAGAAAATCAGGTTTGCTCTTGTTTTCAGTGACTTTTGTTCTGTCATAGCGCACACCGCACCGCAGGAATACTTCCTCCAGATGGTTCTCAAGAGCCGCCCCTACACGGCTCTTTCGGCGGTTCTGCACTGATAGAGAGAAGGACATGAAGTGATCAACGTCATCGTCGAACCCTCGACGAAGACGTTGACCTATCAGATAACGTTCGAGAGCCCTGAATAACACCTCCTCGCGGTCCATCCATGACACAAGGACTACGTCTGGATCATCCCTCGGGTCAAGATCTACGGTGCTCCGAGCGAACTCGGAGAATTCCCGAGTAGGCGGAAAGTTCTCGCCGAAAGTCCGCAAAATAAGGTCAAGGAACGTCTCCGCCTCGGCAGGCATCTCTCGTTCAACGCCAATCTCGTCGAGAACCAGATTGGCAGCAAACTCGAGCTTTACCTGGTCGCTTTCGACCTCGGCCTTGACCGAGAAACCTGGATGAGCCAGGTCGGAAAAACCAAAGAGCCACCGGATCTGATTGGCGACTGTGGAGCCACCCTCCGCAATAACGACGAGAGCGGACCCATCAGTACGCAGCCCGATAACGAGGAGATCACCCGCTGCCGCACACAGTGATACGGCGGTCGTCGGAAAATAGAGACGATGCTCACTCCGCGTTGGGTGTGCCTCACGAGCGTCGTACCAAGTGAGGAATCCGTCTGCGGTCACGGCTTCCTCATCGTGATCGCATAAGTACACAAAGCGTGCGGGAAAAGTTTTCCTTCCTGTCGCTTGGCCCAAAACCTTCTTCAGCCCCTCGACGCCGTTAAATTCGTGCTGATGGCTACGCACGAGATCAGCCTCAACCGCGGAGAGCGTTTTTACCGCAACGCCGGAGAAGTACTGGGAGAGATAACCCTTCTTCATGCCCTTCCTCCTATGAAGGAGGAATCATCTTATGCGACAGTCGAAGGCTGGTCCATTCCTCGGATCTCGAGGAACGGGCTGTCACAAGGAAGCCACGCAGCGATCTGCTGGCAAATGGCATCCAAGGGCACCCTGCCTTTCCCGCGGATCGAACACTCCCAGACGACTGCTGTGCGCCAACTTAGGTTCGCAAGATCAGCTATGACTTGGGCGTCGCGGTCTCGGTTGGCCTGAATCTTCGCGGCCCAGAAGTCCGTCCGTGTTGCCGGGAGGCGGAACAGACTGCATCCGTGTCCATGCCAGAAGCACCCATTCACAAAAACAACAGCGCGGTACTTCGGAAAAACCAGATCGGGGCTCCCCGGCAGCTCCCGCCGGTGAAGGCGGAAGCGCAGGCCAAGGGAATGGAGTCCTCGCCGGAGAGAGATCTCCGGCTTAGTATCTCGGCCCCGAATTCCCGCCATCATCTTCGAACGGACGTCGGGCGAGACTATGTCGGTCATCAGGCGGCAAACAGCCGGGGAATGCCGGCTTCGTTCTCGATGAGAGAAAGGACATGCGGTTTCATCAACGCAGCGACGGCCTCAAAAACCGGTACCGCTACGGCATTGCCGAATTGCCGGTAAGCCTGCGTGTCCGATACCGGGATCTTCCAGTCATCTGGGAAACCCATCAGTCTGGCGCACTCGCGGGGTGTAAGACGCCGCGGATTCTTTCCCTTTCCGCGAGAGACCAAAATCTCTGACCCATCTTTGTAGTAACGCGCAGAGAGTGTTCGAGAAACGTCACCCGGGCCAACCAATCCGAAGCCGAAACCGTTACCCGCAGCGCGATGCTTCTCCGCGTACGCCTGAAGATATGCCCATAGCTTATCCGTTAAGACGTATTTCGGTGAAACCTGTCCTTTAGGTCCAGTGGTGTAAACGCCGTCAGGCGCTTCGGTTCCATCCTCCGGATGGAGAATCGATGACAGCCTCGGACCTGTCGCAGGAATCTTCAGGTCATCAAAAGAAAAGCCCGTGTCTTCACGAAAACCCACGATGACGATGCGCTCGCGGTGCTGCGGGACAAAGAACCGGGCGTCAATAACCCTAGCCTCGACGGTGTAGTTCAACTCGTCGCGCAGTGTCTCGACGATTACCTTGAACGTATTACCTCCGTCGTGAGAGACCAAGTTCTTAACGTTCTCGAGAAGAAAGGCTTTGGGACGCTTTTCAGCAAGGATGCGAGCGACGTCGAAAAAGAGCGTGCCTTGAGTCGTGCATTCGAAGCCATGCGGACGCCCTAAGGCGTTCTTCTTGGAAACACCTGCAATGCTGAAAGGCTGGCAGGGGAAACCTGCCAGAAGAACGTCATGGTCTGGAATATCAGCGGCCTCGATCTTCGTGATGTCGCCACTGATCGCATGCTCATCTCCGAAATTTGCCAAGTACGTCTTCTGCGACCACGTATTCCATTCACTGGTGAACACGCAGCGTCCCCCCGCGCGTTCAAAGCCCAATCGGATTCCACCGATACCAGCGAAAAGGTCGATGAACGTGAACTCGCCGGAATTACCCCCGTCCGCCCGACCCGAAACAGCGCTCTCGTCATGACGCTGTCGAAGGAGCTCCCGAAGAGCAAGACCCACCATCGCAGGGGGCGTGATCTTTCCATTTTCCCACCGCGAGACCGTCTTGGCATCCACGCCCAACTGCTCGGCCAAATCCTTCTGAGTCCACCTCCTGCGCGCCTCTGCGAGGACTACCCCAATTTCCGCTGGATCACCCATATATCCCCCGTCTTTTTTCGGCGGGAATTTTAGCAGACATTTTGCCCCCAGCTATTCCCAATTTAAGGTAAGCGCACGCGTTCAACAACCTGTTCGCGAAAGCTTCGGTTCTTCCTCGACCGTTGCTCCCGCCTATGACGACCAATACTGTATATTTATACAGCACTGGTCGCAAAGGAAATCCGTCCGTCAAAATGGAAGCAGCCGCTGCACCGCAGCAACAGCTTGACTAGGGGCGAGGTGTGCATAGATTTCCGTCTGAGTGACACTCGAGTGTCCTAACAGATCCTTCACCACATAGATCGACTCCCCCTGCATCACGAGCCAGCTTGCGAAGGTGTGGCGCAAGTCGTGAATCCTGAAGTTCTCAATACCGGCGCGCTTCAGCGCCGATGTCCAGCTGGTCTTAAAGGTCGTGATCCTGCTGCCGTGCTTCCAGCCGAAGACCCACGGCGAGCCGGGGACGTGCTCGTCCTGCCATGCCTTCAAGCGAAGCAGCGTTCTAAGTGCGTCGTCGTTGAGTGCGATCGAGCGGCGGCGGCGCGTCTTGGTGTGCCTGCCTTCGAGCAGGAATCGACGTTGCGGGAAGTCGACGCGTGACCATTCGAGGTTCAGCAGCTCGCCGCGCCTGCACCCGGTGTTGAGTGCCAGCCGGATGAACGCGGCGAGGTGAGGCCGAGGTGATGACTGCTCCGCTTCGGCGACCAGGCGCGCAGCTTCTGTGCGGGAGATCCACCGGACGCGCGGTTCTTCCGTGGCGAGGCCCAGCCTCTCGACAGGGTTCGGGAGGTCCTGCAGGTCGAACTCCAGCCGCACGAAGTTGATGGCGGCGCAGACCAGGCGCAGTTCTCGGCGGACGGTGGCGATCTTCACGCCTCCGTCGAGGCGCTGCGAGATGTAGGCGCGGACGTGTGCGCGCTTGATGTCGCGCAACGGTTTTCCACCGAAGTAGGGCCGCAGGTGCTTGAGGCTGTAGTGGTCGCGCTGGGCGCTCTTGTTAAGGTGCGGCTTAACGGACAGATAGGCGCCGATGGCGTCGTCAAACGTCATGGAGGCCGGCGGCGCGACCTCTTCATAGGTGTGTTTCATGGCCCGGTCTTTCGGCCCGACCAACTCATTCTGCATAGTCCGAAACTCCGAGTTGTGATCAAGGGCACAGGCTCGGGCAATCACGGAGAAGGGCCAGGACGTCGAAGCCGTTAGGGCTTTGATGACAATGGCAAACCGCGCGCGCGTGGGAATTCGCGAGGGGACCCGAGAAAGTAGCTGCACGGGCTGGAGAAGTAAATGGCACGGTGCGAGCCCTTCGGGCCGGGCTGCTGCAGCTTCGCCTTCGGCTCATCCCTTCGGGACCGCTCCGCGGGCTTCCGTATCCCTCTCGCCTTCGGCCTCCGGCCTGCGCGCTCCGCTTGCAAACGGCGGTTTGCGGGCTTCGCCCGGAGCGGCGCGCGCAGCGCGCCGTGTCTCGCCGTCCCGCGCACCAGCAGCCGACATCGCCTTCCCGTTCGCTGAGTTCCTCGCCACTGCCCTACCGAAATCGGTGTGGGGACAAAAGACCGCGCTCACGCGCTACGCGCCAGCCGCTGCGCGTCTGTCACGTTCTTTTGCAACCACAAGGAACGATGCGCGCTTCGCGCGGCTGTCCGGGCGAACCGTGGGCGAGGAACTCAGCGAACGGGAAGGCGAAACGAGCCCCTTTGACATCTGTTGCAACGGCGAGCCAGACGACGAACCGGGCTCGGAATCTAGCGCCCAGGTAGGCGTTAAACCACTGGAGGTTTTGCGATGACGACGGTAACCAGCATCAAGAAGGCGACGGCCAAGAAGGCCGGTTCGAAGAAGACGGGCGCGGAGCAATCCGGCGCCGTTCGACCGCAAGGCGGTCCGGCGCTGGATTGGCTGGACGTGGCTTCAATTCAGACGCGGGACAACATCCGGAGCGAGATCGATCCGGCCGGCGTTACGGAGCTGGCCGCCGATATCGAGGTGAATGGCATCCTGCAGCCGCTGCTGGTGCGTGTGATCGACGGTGCGCCGTTCGTGATCGCCGGGCATCGACGGCTTGCGGCGGCGAAGCTGGCCGGTCTGAAGTTCGTTCCGGCCATGGTCGGCACCCTGGACGATGACGCGGCCGAACTGATGCAGTTCGCGGAGAACATCCAGCGCGAGGACATGAGCGCCCAGGACGAAGCGCGTGTCGTGTGGCGCCTGCTGGAACACCTCGGGAGCTTGACCGCCGTTGCGGAGAAGGTGAACAAGTCGCTGTCGTGGTGCTCAAAGCGCGCCGCTGTGATGAAGCCGGAGTATCCGTTTCACATCCGCAAGCTTCTGGAGGACGGCGTTACAGCGGACTTCGACCTGCTGAACACGCTGGCGAAGATTTGCGAGCACCACCCGCATGGAACGAACCATTCGTGGGCGCTGGCCGAGTCGGTGCGGCGCGGAGAGATCGACCGCGCGAAGGCGCGCGAGCTGCTGAAGGCCGTTCAGTCCGGAAAGCCGGATCAACCCGAGAAGAAGGAAAAGGCTCCCAGCCAGGCGCCGAAGACGGCCACGCCGGAGGAGGTCGCGGCAGCGGCGGAACGCGCGCGGATGGAGATCGCGGTGCAGCAGATGGAGGCGTGGCGGGTTGTGGAAGCTGCCGGCGCCGAGGACATGGAGGCGGCGGCGGAGCTTTGGAAGGACCTGGAGCCGGAGGCGGCGACCTTCTGGAAAGGCTTCTTTTCAGGACTGGACCACGGCAGCAACGGAATGTCGTACCTGATCGGCTACAGCGCCGCCGTCGTGGCGAACGATGGCGACCGGGATCAGATCGTCATGAAGCTGTGGGCGATCAACTACGGGCCGGAAATCGCCTCGATGACGCCCGAAGCAATCCTTCACGCTTTCATGTGCTCATTTGGGTCTCGGGTGGTTTCGCATGCGAAAGGCATGATGCAGAATGAATGACGGCGCGTCCCTCCCAGCGCTGTTAGCCCGCCTTGAGCGGGCATTTTTTTGCACCAGTTGCAGAATTCGTCAGAACAACTGGTCAGGTGTGAGACGCAGGCCGAACGAGAACCATCGCTCGGCGACCTCTCCGGAGAACTGATGACCCAGCGTGGCATCAATCTGCACTCGGTCTGGAACAATCGAGTAGCGAGCACCAAACTGCCAGAGTGGCTTTTCATGGTTGTCGCCGAACGTTTCGACGATGCCGAGCCAACGCTCAGCTAGCTTGATTTCTGCGCCCACGCCCCAGGTAGTGCTGTTGCGCTCTGAACGCCGATCACGCAGCAGGCCAACGTTGACGTGCAGCACAAGGCGGTTATCGGCGAAGGACATCGAAAAGGGTATGTAAGCATAGGTGTTGCCAAACTGATTCGGGCCCGGATTAACGGCCGGATGGCGCACAGTTCCGACCGCTAAACCGATGCCCCAGTCGTTGGCAACAAGTGGCCGGAACAGGGTCTTTAGCTGGTACACCTGATCGCTCGTACCCGATTGCCGATCCGACTTGGCAACCCCAATGCCTGCAGTTATCTCCAGATTTCCGAACGGATTGCAGGCTGGCAATGCCCAGAGCTCCACACTGTCCCGATAGACGCGGCTCCAGCTCTCTAACTGACAACTGCCCGCTGTCGTCAATCGCGCGTCGTCGGTGACGAACGGGCGAGCGGCGTATGAGGTGCCACACAACAGCGTGCAGCCAGAAAGAAGAATGAGTCGGAGCATTTGTGAATGTTAGCTGACGCACATTGCGAGGGTGCGATGTCCGGCAAGCGTGCGGCAGGCTTTCGGTCAGAGCCATTACCGGCGTCACCCTCGTTGCCCGTTCATCAAGATCAAAGCCGCTAAAGTAGCCAGGTGTCCGACGTAGAAGGCCAAAAAGGCCCGTGGCGGCACGAATCGCCCAGCCCAGCCGCTCAGCCCCTTGCCGGACATCCAGAGAAGCGCCGCGAGGCCGACAGCACCCGCCACAGCGAACAACGGGTGAGCCGGATTGAGCGCGAGCAGTGACACCCACCAGACGGCTACGGCGGCACCTGAGTGCGCGAATCGGTACGGGTGAAGCAGCGCAACCGACGAAAGCGCGAAAGCGACGCCTGCAGCGCCGTACGTGGTCGAGAGCACGAGCGAACCGCCCGCCAGCAGCAGGCCAGCAGAAACCCGTTGCGCGGTGCCGCCGTCCAGTCCCCAGCGAAGCGCCTGGGCGACTACAGCGAACAGGACAAGAATGTTCGCCCCCCACCACGGACCATCGAAGGCGAGAACGAACGCCGGCTGAGCCAGCAGGGACGCGACCCACAAGCGCGACGCCGAACGCTGCAGGCGATCCGGCGAGAGCGTCAGGTTCTCGGCGAAGGCGACGACGAACACCGGCAACGCGGCCCGACCGACCAGCGCGGGCCAGAGGTAGGCGCCGCCGAGGAGCGCGCTATTCACGTGGTCGATCAGCATGGCCAGGCACGCGAGCACCTTGAGGCGATCAATCTGCGCCGGGCTGGCCAGCGCCACGAATCGGAGGCAGAGCGGAACGGAGAGCAGCATCAGATGGACTCCACGTGAAGGACTAGAACGAGCTCGGTATCGCTGTTTTCGCGGGTCTTGGCTTTGAGCCAGTCCGGGACGAATGACCAGCCGCTTGCGTCGTCACCGGTTCGGGTTTCCTGCAGGCCACCGAACACGACCAGCGACCCCGGCTCGACCTGGACGCGGGTTTCGACCGCGCGCTTGAGCAAGGTGGGCGACTGATTGACGCCGGTCGAGGTCTGGACGAAGGAGGAGCTTTCCTGCCGCACCTTGAGTTCGATGATCGAGTCGAGGACCACCGGTGACACGTCGAGGATGACGCCGGAGGCGCGGTACTCGACGGACTGGGTAACGGTGCCGTTGCCTGCCGTCGTGACTGCGCCAAGCACCGGCACATCTGCGCCGACCGTTACACGGCCGGTCGCGCCCGAGGCGACGCGGAGCTCCGGCCGGCTCAGGGACTTGAAGCGTGTGTCGCTGGACAGCGCCGCAAATGCGGCCTGAATGCCGGCGATGTTCAGCGAAGCCGACCAGGCGCCGGAAACAGGCTTGCCGAGGTTGAGCCCAAGGCGGTCACTCAGGAGCGACACGGCCAGGCTGACGCCAGAGGAATCCCGCTGAATGTGGCTCACCTCATATACCGCTGCGCGGATCACGACTTCTGGTGTCCGGGTATCGACCTGGGCCAGAAATTCCCGGAGCCGGCGCACGTCGGCAGGCGTGGATTGATACACGAAGGCGTCAGTGTCGATTCGGCCAATTGCGGCGCCCATGCCTGCCGGTGGTTTCTCTGCGGCACCGCCGGCATTGGGCACGCCGCCGGGCACGGTGGCGGCGCGCTCGAAGGACCACTGACCGCGCGGGAAGAAGGGGCGCACGAGCTCGATGATGTAGCCGAACGACCGGAAGCGCGGACGGTAGAAGAAGGATTCCAGATCCTCGGATGCCTTCACGCCCTTCGCCAGCCGGACGCCGTAGCGATCACGTGTAAGCGTGTAGCCGTAGGGCTGCACGACGGCTTGAAGCCAGTCGAAGGCGTTCGCCGTGGTGACGGCCGATGTCTTGATGGTGATGGGCGCGTCGTCCTTGAGCACGTCCGCGTCCAGGACGTAACCGACCTGCAGGACGTCGCCGAGGACGATCCGGGCAAGCGGTGCAATCCGGATTTCGTCGAACTGAAGCGTCACAGCTTCTGCTGCGAAGATTGGCGCGGACCACACGAGCAGCGCGAACAGCAGCGCGCGGATCATTTCGACAGCCCCCCGAACAGACCACCGCCGCCCGTGCGACCTCCCTGCCACGGCGTGAGGGTCTGGCCCTCGAACTGAATGTTCGACGTGTGCGCATTGACCATGAAGGACTCCGGGTTCTCTTGATAGCGGTAGCGACCGGTGTCGGTCTCGATGACGAACACCATGCGTTCGCCGATGCGAACAAAGCCGACGTTGCGAGCCGAGGCCGAGGGCTTGGCCGATGGCGGCGTGGTCTGAACCATGGCTGCGGCGATAGGGGCAGGAGCAGAAGGCGTCGCGGCTGCAGGGTCATCCACGACCGGGCCGCTAACGCGGTCAGGGTTGAAGAAGCGCAGCACCCACCAGCCGGCGCCGATCACGACGAGCAGGGCTACGCCGAGCTTCAAACGAAGGCCCGCGCCAGAGAACATGTTCTGCCGGCTATCAACGCCGACTTCCTTGGCCTTCTTGCCGCTGTAGCTCGAATAGAGCTCGAAGACCTCGGGCTTGTAGAAATAGCGGTGGGTGCTGATGCGTCGTGTTCGGTGGAGCTTGGCGCCCTGATACAGATCGACGATGTAGGCCGTTGTGATGCCGATTTCCTTCGGCTTGTAGCAGAGCGTCGTCATCTCGACGACGCTGCGGACGCTGCGCGCAAGATCGCTGATGTCCTGGGTGATCAGGATCAGATCGCAGGTAACGCCGGTATCCGGGTGAGTGAAGTGACGGTGCTCGCGCAGGAAGGCCATGTCGGTGGGCTTCACGCTCTTCGTGTCGCCCCAGATCGCCCACGCCTCATCGAGCACGACCAGGTCTCCCGGCATCACGAGGGATTCGAAGCTCGGGTCGTAGTGACCTTCGTCGTCCAGGCGCGGGAAGAAGTCGTCGGCGCGGATCTGCTTTCTCGTCACCGAAACGATGACGCCGGCCTTCGGGGCCTGCACCCCCGCTTCTCCCGAAGCGGGGTCCCCCGCAGGCGCCTCGTCCGGCGACACATACGCCACGATCTTTTCGTAATCGAGGCCGGCGACGTTGGTGACGACGCGCCGGCCTTGCTTGATGGCGGGGCAGATGGCATGCAAGACGGTTTCGTATGTCTTGCCATGGCCCTGCAGGCCGGTCGCTACCTTGATCGCCATCAGCCGATCACCGGTAGGCGCCGAATCACGAAGCGGGCAACGTACGCGGCAAGAATGATGGGAAGACCTGTCCCCAGCTGGAACAAGTCGATCCAATACCAGACGCCGGCCGGCAGCGAGGCGAAAGCGGAGGTGAAGGCCGACGAGGACACCCAGGGCGCGACGCGGGCCATAGCCATCGGCATGAGAACGGACAGAACGGCGATCAGGGCGGCAAACACGCCGAACTTGATCACGACGTGCTGCAGAAGGAAGGCAATGACAGGCTGAAAGATTCCGAGCATGGATCAGGCCTCCATGACGATGAAGAACCCGGCGAGCAACCAGACGATGGCCATTACGGCGGCGAGGGGTTCGCGAAGGTGGTCTTCGATCAGCGCGCAGTGCTGGTCCATATGGACGTGCAGATCGGTCCCACCGATCACTTGGGCGTAGTCGAGGACGGGGCACGTCGAGGCGTGCGCAGGGAAGCGCCACGCCACGATAGATGTGAAGGTGTCGCCCCAGCCAAGGGCCTGATTCAGATCGGCGGTGTTGTCTGCGGGCGTTGGCGCGGCGACGGTCTGCGTAAGCGCATTTTTGATGGCGGTCGAACTGGCGTCGATACTCTGCAGCGTCGGCTGACGCGCGTAGTCGTCGGGGAACTGGACGGTGACCGATTGTGAGCCGGTCGATGGATTGGCCTCGGGATAGGTTTCGTAGAAGCTGCTTACGTTCGCGCTGTTGGTGACTGTTTGGGAGGCCTGCGACGGCTGAAGGGAGGTGTTGAGCGTCACGCTGCGATGCATGACCTTGTCCGACTCGATCTGCGTCAGGGCATTTATCTGCACCTGCTTTGCTGCGTCGAGAGACACGTCGACGCGAACGTCTTGACCGAGTGAGTTATGGCCGCGGATCGCTATCCGCGATGCTGCCGGGCTGGCGAGCTCGGCGGGGCTCCAATCCGGGTCCAACGCGTCGGGCGCCCACTTGTCATTTGCAAAGACGAAGCGCTTCGTGCCGTCTGGCGGCTCGACAAGCTTAGGGACCAACTTCGTGTTGCTGACGAATCCATCCGAGAACGACGGATTCGATGTGTGCTTCTGCTCGTAGACAACTTCGGCCTGATTGAACAGGTACGTCGTGCCGCCGTACGTGACGTTTGAATACAGATCCTCTCGGACGCGCAGGCGAAAGTTTCGATACGAGAACGACGCGCACGGCCCGGCGGTGACGCACGACTCTTTCCAGGCTGCGAATGCCGAAACGATCTGGTCGCCCGTCATTGCCGTATCCGCCTTGAAATAGACCAAGGCCCCACCGGGGCCTGCATAGCTGTCGGAACTTGTGGCGAATGGGCCGAAGCGAACGGACGAAGACAGGGGCGACTGCGTACCGGTGCCCATACCCGATAGGGGCGGCTTCGGAATGCTGACATTGGGCTTCAGCGGGACTTGATACTTCTCGTCGCCGGTGCTTCCGGACAGCACGCCGAGGCCAAGGAAGGCAATGATGTTTGCTGCGGTGCCCGAACCGCTGGAGCCGCCGACCGTTGCCGCCGTGGCCCATGTCGCATCGTTCGCCGCAGTGCCCAGTGTGATTACGGCTTCCTTTCCGGCTTGGCGAAGCACGACGCCGCCGAGTGCAACGGCCGCTTCCTCGATCAAGATCAACGCTGCCGGAAGCGCGGCGAACGCGGAGGCGCCGACGACAAGTGCTATGAGGAAAACGACGGCGCGCTTCATGTCCGCATCCCGATCAGAACAGCCCATGCCATGGAAATGCCTGTCAGGAAGCCGGCTGCATTCCAGAAGTCATACAAGCTCCACGCGATCACGATTCACCCCCTGAAAAGAGAATGGGGGCCGAAGCCCCCGGTTACTGCCGAATTAGCCGCCCTTGGCCTTGCTGATACGGGCCAGCACGATGTCAGCGGCGGTCGTGAGCACGCGGAAGGCGATGATGGCGGCGGAGCCGACCAGCACGGCAGCCGTGGCGTCCGCCCACGAGATGCCGGACGCCAGCGCCTGGGCGGTGGTCGGGGTGGTGGTGGCAAACGCAGCGACCGGAGCGGTCAGGGCGACGACGGCACCGAATTTGCGGGCGAGCGTGTGACGGTTCTTGAACATGGTTGCTTCTCCTGAAGATCCCGGAAGACGCCGGGCCGTTATCGGCGATGGCCGAATTCATGAGCCTTTGGCCTTTCGGACCAGGCGAATCAGTTCGCCGAAGGGCTGGGCAAAGAGGTAGGCCGCGAACGTGAAGCCGAAGCCGAGCGAACAGAACGCGGAGACTTCGGCCCAGTTGGGCGGAATGTTCGGGACGCCTTGAATCTGTATCTGCTGGATGGAGCAGGTCGCGAGGACGCCGGCATCGGCGCCCCACTGCGGAACGGGCGAGGAAACCTGATTGCCTGCGACGGTCGCGGGAAAGGACGCCGTGACGGTCGCGCACTGGGCAACGGGGAGAACGGTCAGCGCGTCGCCGGTCAGGACGTACGCCTTACCAGTGCTGGCGACATGGCCGACGAGACGTGAGCCGGCCTGATAGCAGGCGCCGCCGGTGCGGACGCACTCGACGGCGACGGCTTCAGCCAGCGTCGCGAAGCATTGGCCGTTGGCGGCGTATGGCATCAGGCAGCGACCTTGCAATCGGCCCACGAACGGACCGGGTCATCGATCACGACGACATGGCGGCGAAACGGGACGATTTCGGCGGTGGAGATGTCCATGTCGCCGAGGCCTGCGGCGCGCAGGAGTTTGGTGTGCAGGTACCACGTGCGCTTCGGCATGGATTCTTTGGCGTGAGAGACGCCGCAGGACTTAATGACGGACCACGTCCGGAATGCGGCGAGCGCCTGACCTTCGGAGATCGGCACGAGGTGGCCGGTTTTCGCATGCGAAACTTGGAGCGCCTGCAGGCGCGGAAGAACGTCGCTCATGTCTTTCACCTCTACTTCGCCGAACATCCGGCCGAAAAAATCTGTATGGAATTTCCGTAGGTCTTCGATGGACAGGTCGAACCAGTGCCGGCCGGCTTTTTCAAAATCGCGGAAGAACTGGGCGCCGCGCGTGTGCTCCAGGCGGAGCATTCGGTCGGCGATCTCGAGTTGGGCGTCGCTGATTGCGACTGAGGTTTTGCGCATGAGGGCGCGCAGCTGCGGCCCCTTGTGATAAGCCTTGCCCTTTGAGCGGACTGACTTCGGATTCCAATAGACCGAGTCGCCGCCCGACTTCGGGCTCGACGCGCGGCGGTGACCGCCGTCGGTCTGCAGCAGGACGCGAAGCGCGTGCTTCACCGCGTCGGCGGTCGGCAGCAGATAGTTTTCGGTGATGTCGATGCGGCGGACGGTCCATGAGCGGACCATCGGAAGAGCGGCGCGGAGTGCCTTGGCGGCGTGCTCGATGATCACGCGGGCGCAATGCACGATGTCATCCGAGCCGAAGACGTTGCAGCCGTGCTCCAGACTGGCGGGGCTGGCCCCGATGGCCAGCCAGGTCTGTACGCCGTCGCTGTGGGTCATCCAGCAGATTCCGGGCGTGTCGCTGCGCAGGCTGTCGAAATCGACGACGGCCTTGCGCCACATCTCGACGCCCTCCGGGTCGAAGCAATGAACGGTGTTCATCGATTCGCGCAGGCGCTTCGACAGTTCCGGACCGAGGCCGGAAACGTCGAGCGGAATCCGCAGGGTGAGCCAGTCAATCACTCGCCGGACCCTTCGCCCAGTCTCACCGGTGAGACTAAAGTAGGGTGGTCAGAGAGTCCGAGAACGTCAGGATCGGCAGGGGTTGAATCCAGAAAAGTGCAACCCATTGCACTAAAGTAGGGTGTTACATACGACCCTACGACTTCCGAGGCCCCCGCCGAGCACTCAGCCGGGGGCACGCACGGACCGCCGAGCGAGACAGGCGGGACCGCCTTCAGCTCGACTTCGCACCCGCTCGACCGATAGAACCGCGACAGCACCGCGGCCGACTCGGGCGAAAAAAATCCGACGAAGCCGAAAGGCTCCGTCGGATGCTTCTGGACGTGCAGCGCGATCACGCTCAGTCCTCGATGTGGAACAGGCGGTTATCAGCGGTTGCGATGTTGCGGATTTCTCCCGTGTCCGGGTCGGTCGCCTTGTACGTGCGGCGGTAGCCCTGCAGGCGGCATTTCACTTCGATCATTTCATCGACCTGGCCGAGCGGCTTGGCGCTGGTGATCTCGACCGTCGACGGGCTGGAGTACTCGTCCGGCGCCGGCATGGTCAGAAGGGTCAGGACACGATTGCCGGCTTTGCGGCGCTGGGACACTTTTCCGTGGATGGTTACGACGCCGTACGGAATAGCGGGCTTGGTCGATTTGACCGGGAGGGCTGCGGGTTCAGACATGACGATGTACTCCGATAAGTCCCAAATCGGGACGCGACGGAGCCTAGTCCGGATTTGGGACGTCCGTCAAGTCCCGAATCCGGACTAGAATTGACGAACCAACCGAGAGGACGAGCCATGGATATCACGAAGGTATTAGACGCAGCGAAAGAAAAGCTTGGTATTTCAAGCGACTACGCGCTGGCGAACATGCTTTCGCTGAACAAGCAAAGAATTTCCGATTACCGCAAGGGTGATCGCGTGCCGGACGCTTACGCGTGCGCACGGTTGGCTGAAGTGCTTGAGATCGATCCGTTCGCGCTGCTGATCGAAGTGGAAGCCGACGCGGAGAAGAATCCGGTCCGTCGTGCGTTCTGGGAGGGGAAAAGGAAAACGGGCCAATCCGCGAAGACTGACCCGTTGAATGCGTGGCGCGCCCGGCGCGATTCGAACGCACGACCCCTGCCTTCGGAGGGCAGTACTCTATCCAGCTGAGCTACGGGCGCATTGCGGGCGGTGAAACAGCCCGCAGGCGGCGAAGGATAGCCGCTTTGGGCCCGCGCGTCCATGCGGGCCGTGCGTTTGGGGCGCAGGCGGCGCCGGCTGCCGCTATAATGGCGCGTTCTGTTTTTCCAACCCTATCCAGGTCATCAGAGGAAGGCACCATGTCGGACGCGCACGAAGAGCACGAAACTCTCATCAAGACGCCGCAACAGCTGATCGCGGTGGTCGTACTGTCATTTGTGGTGTTTGTCGGTCTGGGCGTGCTGGTGGCCCAGTACGTGTCGTCCGGCTACAAGGGCGCCAGCAATCCTGATCCGGAAGTGGTGTCGCGCGCGATCCAGCCGGTCGCGCAACTCGCTCTGGGTGAGCCGGAAGCCAAGGGCCCGAAGACGGGCGAGCAGATCTACAAGGGCGCCTGTGCCGCCTGTCACGACGCAGGCATGGCCGGCGCGCCGAAGCTGGGCGACAGCGGCGCCTGGGCCAGCCGCATTGCCACCGGTCTCGACGCGCTGGTGAAGTCGGCGATCAACGGCAAGGGCGCGATGCCCGCCAAGGGCGGCAACGCCTCGCTGAGCGATGAAGAGATCACGCGTGCGGTCGCCTACATGGGCAACAAGGCGGGTGCGAACTTCGCCGAGCCGAAGGCGGCCGATGCCGCTGCTGAACCGGCTGCCGCTGCCCCGGCCGCGCCGGTCGACGCTGCCGCCATCGCAGCGCCGGCATACGAAGAGAAGAAGTAAGCGCAGCGTCGCTGTAAAGAAAAGGCCCGCCGATCGGCGGGCCTTTTTTCGTCTGTGGCGGTCGACATGAGCGGATAGCGGTGCGCCTGGCCCACGACCGGAGCCCCGGCCGGATCTCTGGGGGAGGGAGCCTCCGACCACGGCAGCGGCCCGAATCGAAGCCTGAGAATGGCAGCGGCCGCGTCGCGGTCAGAAGACCGCTCCCACAGGGGTGTGGCGCCGGATCCACAGCCCGGGTTTCTGTGGGAGGGGGCCTCCGACCACGGCAGCGGCGCGTATCGAAGCCTGAGAATGGCGGCGGCCGTGTCGCGGTCAGAAACCCCCGCAGGGGCGATGCATCCGATCCACGGCTTGAGCCCGCGCTCGGGTGCTGTGGGAGGGGTCTTCTGACCCCGACAGCGGCCGGGATCGGAGCCCGTTGTCTGCAGCGAGCGTGTCGCGTGCGAGGTGAGCGCGACGCCGGTCAGCCCCCTGCCGGCCCCTTGCCGGCCAGCAGTGCTTTCATCGCCTCCAGCCGCGCGACGTTGGTGGCGCGGTCTTCGGCAGTGGGCGCGGCGCCGTCCTTCTTCGGCCGCTGCACGTCCTCGCCCATTTCGGAAATGAAGCGCGACGGCTCGCAGTCGCGCGATTCGCGCCCGCTCTTGCGCCGCTCGCAGTGGCTCAGCGTCAGCGTGCGCTGCGCGCGCGTGATGCCGACGTACATGAGCCGGCGCTCTTCTTCGATCTTGCCGCCGTCGATGGATTCGCGGTGCGGCAGGATGCCCTCCTCCAGGCCGATCAGGAACACGTGCTTGTACTCCAGACCCTTCGACGCGTGCAGCGTCGATAGCTGCACCGCGTCGCGTTCCTCGCCGTCGTCACGCTTGTCCAGCATGGTGATCAGCGCGACGGTCTGCGTCAGCTCCATCAGCGTCTTGCCGTCTTCCTCACCCTTGCGTCCCATCCAGTCGACGAATTCGCGCACATTGTTCCAGCGCGTTTCCGCTTCCTTCGGCTCGAACTGTTCGAACAGCCAGGTTTCGTAGCCGATGCCGCGGAGCAGGTCTTCAAGCAAGAGGCGCGGTGCCTCGGTGCGGGCGCGCCATTCGAGCCGGTTGATGAAGTCGCCGAACTCGCGCAACGGCGTCAGCGCGCGCGCCGGCAGCGCCTGTTCGGCGCCGGTTTCGAACATCGCGGCGAACAGGCCGATGTGGCGTTCGCCGGCGTAGCGGCCGAGCGCTTCCAGACTCATGCCGCCGATGCCGCGCTTGGGCGTTGTCACCGCGCGGATGAATGCGGGGTCGTCGTCGCCATTGGCGATCAGCCGCAGATAGGCCATCACGTCCTTGATTTCGGCGCGGTCGAAGAAGCTCTGGCCGCCGCTGACGATGTAGGGAATTTTCTGCTCGCGCAGCGCCGTTTCGATCACCCGCGCCTGATGGTTGCCGCGGTAAAGCACTGCGTAGTCGCTGAACTTGCCGCGGTGTTCGAACTTGTGCGAGGCGATGCGCATGGCCACGCTCTCCGCCTCGTGCTCGGCGTCGCGCGCGATGAACAGCGTGATCGGATCGCCGCGGCCCATGTCGGACCACAGCTTCTTGTCGAACAGCTTTTCGTTGCGCGCGATCAGCGTGTTGGCCGCAGACAGGATGCGCTGCATCGAGCGGTAGTTCTGTTCGAGCTTGATCACCTTCAGCTTCGGGTAATCGGTCTGCAGATTGCGCAGGTTCTCGACGTCGGCGCCGCGCCAGGCGTAGATGGCCTGATCGTCGTCGCCGACCGCGGTGAAGGCGCCGCGATGCCCTGCGAGCAGCTTGACGATCTGGTACTGGCAGCTGTTGGTGTCCTGGTACTCGTCGATCAGCAGATAGCGCAGCCGGCGCTGCCAGCGTTCGAGCAGCTCTTCGTCGCTGGCGAGCAGGCGCGCCGGGATGCCGATCAGGTCGTCGAAATCGACCGCCTGGTAGGCGCGCAGCGTGCGTTCGTACTCTTCATAGACGCGGGCGGCCAGCGCCTCCATCTCGTCGGCGGCGTGCGACGCGGCGGCCGACGGAGGCAGCATCGCGTTCTTCCAGCCCGATATGCGCGACACCAGCGCGCGCAGCCGCGACTTCTCGGTTTCCTTCGAAATGTCGGACACGATGGCCGTGGCATCCGACGAATCGAGTATCGAGAAGGCGGGCTTGAGCCCGGCCGCCTTCGCTTCGGTGCGCAGCATTTTCACGCCGAGCGCGTGGAAGGTGGAAATGTTGAGCTGCTTGCCGGCGCGCCCTTCGAGCAGGTGCGAGGCGCGCTCCTGCATTTCCTTGGCCGCCTTGTTGGTGAAGGTGATGGCGGCGATGTTGCGCGGGTCGAAGCCGCACTCCTGCACCAGATAGGCGATCTTGCGCGTGATCACGCGCGTCTTGCCCGAGCCGGCACCGGCCAGCACCAGCAGTGGGCCGTCGAGATATTTCACCGCCTCGCGCTGAGGCGCGTTCATGTCGGACAGCATGTGGATCGCGGCATCGCGCGGACGGCGATGCCCAAGAAAGGTCAGGCCGCATTTTACCGGCTTGCGGCCGCCGCCTCGCGTGGGTATGGTTCGCGCCTCCCGTTGTCCATCCTGCCCGCTTCAAATGCTCCCACCGATCGAACAGCGGCTCGCCGCAGAACTGGGCGCACGCCCGCAACAGATCAACGCCGCCGTCGCCCTGCTGGACGAAGGCGCGACCGTGCCCTTCATTTCGCGCTACCGCAAGGAAGCCACCGGCGGCCTCGACGACACGCAACTGCGCCTGCTGGAGGAACGGCTCGGCTACCTGCGCGAGCTGGAAGAGCGCCGCGTCGCGGTGATCGCCAGCATCGACGAACAGGGCAAGCTCACGCCAGCGCTGCGCGCCGAGATCGAGAACGCCGACAGCAAGCAGCGGCTGGAAGATCTGTATCTGCCCTACAAGCAGAAGCGTCGCACCAAGGCGCAGATCGCGCGCGAAGCGGGCATCGAGCCGCTGGCCGACGCGCTGCTGGCCGACCCGACACTGACGCCGGAAGCCGAAGCCGCGAAGTTCCTGAACGCCGAAGCCGGCTTCGCCGACGCCAAGGCGGTGCTCGACGGCGCGCGGCAGATCCTGATGGAACGCTTCGCCGAGAGCGCGGAGCTCGTCGGCGCGCTGCGCGACTACGTGACCGAGCATGGCGTGGTCGTCGCCACGGTGGCGGACGGCAAGGACAACGACGCCGAAGCGGCCAAGTTCCGCGACTACTTCGCCTACCGCGAAAAGCTGGCCGACATTCCGTCGCACCGTGCGCTGGCGCTGTTCCGCGGTCGCAACGAAGAGGCGCTGCGGGTGAAGCTGGCGCTCGATACCGACCCGGAAGACGGCAGCCGCTCGCCCGAGCCCAACCCCTGCGAACGCCGCGTCATGACGCATGCCGGCATCCGCGACCAGGGCCGTGCCGCCGATCGCTGGCTGGTCGACACCGCGCGCTGGACCTGGAGCGTCAAGCTGTCGGTGCACATCGAGCTCGACCTGATGGGTGAGCTGCGCAGCCGTGCCGAACTGGAAGCGATCCGCGTGTTCGCCAAGAACCTGAAGGACCTGCTGCTGGCCGCTCCGGCCGGCCCGCGCGTCACCATGGGCCTGGACCCCGGCATCCGCACCGGCGTGAAAGTGGCGGTGGTCGACGCCACCGGCAAGCTGGTCGATACCGCCACCATCTACCCGCACGAGCCGCGCCGCGACTGGGACGGCTCGCTGCACACGCTGTCTGCACTCGCGCAGAAGCACGGCGTGCAACTGATCGCCATCGGCAACGGCACCGCCAGCCGCGAAACCGACAAGCTGGCGGCCGATCTGATCAAGCTGAAGCCGGAACTGGCGATGACCAAGATCGTCGTGTCGGAAGCGGGTGCTTCGGTGTATTCGGCGTCCGAACTGGCGGCGAAGGAATTCCCCGGTCTCGACGTGAGCCTGCGCGGCGCGGTGTCGATCGCCCGCCGGCTGCAGGACCCACTGGCCGAACTGGTGAAGATAGACCCCAAGGCCATCGGCGTCGGCCAGTACCAGCACGACGTGAGCCAGACCAAGCTCGCGCGCTCGCTCGACGCGGTGGTCGAGGACTGCGTCAATGCCGTGGGCGTCGACGTGAACACCGCGTCCGCCCCGCTGCTGGCGCGCATTTCCGGCCTGAACTCGACGCTGGCGCAGAACATCGTCGCCCACCGCGACGCGCACGGCGCTTTCCCCTCGCGCAAGGCCCTGCTGTCGGTGCCGCGCCTGGGCGACAAGACCTTCGAACAGTGCGCCGGCTTCCTGCGCATCATGAATGGCGACGATCCGCTGGATGCTTCGGCGGTGCATCCGGAAGCCTATCCGGTGGTCGAGCGGATACTGGCCGATGTGCAGAAGAAGGCGCGCGAGCTGATCGGCGACGCCGCCACGGTGAAGAAGCTGTCGGCGCAGAAATACACCGACGAGCGCTTCGGCCTGCCCACCGTGCAGGACATCCTGCGCGAACTGGAAAAGCCGGGCCGCGACCCGCGCCCGGAGTTCAAGACGGCCAGCTTCCGCGACGGCGTCGAGGACATGAAGGACCTCGAACCCGGCATGCAGCTCGAAGGCGTGGTGACCAACGTGACCAACTTCGGCGCCTTCGTCGACATCGGCGTGCACCAGGACGGGCTCGTGCACGTGTCGGCCATCGCCAACCGCTTCGTGAAGGACCCGGCCGAAGTGGTGAAGGCGGGCGACATCGTCAAGGTGAAGGTGGTCGAGGTCGACCTGGCGCGCAAGCGCATCGCGCTGACCATGCGGCTGGGTGACGAGGTGGTGAGGAAGCCGGCCGGTGGAAGCCGCGACAACCGCGGCGCCCGCCCTGACCCGCGGGCGATGGCTAAAGCCAAGGAAGCGCCGGCCGCCAACAACGCGCTGGCCGCGGCCTTCGCGAAGGCCGCGAAGCGCTGAAGACGTCGCTGGCGCTTCATCCGAGAGTGCAGTCTTGATCGAAGCCGGCGGACTGCGGCGGCCGTGTCGCGGTCAGAAGACCGCTCCCACAGGGGCGGTGCGCCCGATCCACGACCTGAGATTGTGCGGGGGTTCTGTGGGAGGGGGCTTCTGACCCCGTCAGCATCGGGGGATCGAAGCCGGTGGTCTGCGACGGCCGCGTCGCGGCCAAGGCCGCTCCCACAGGAACGGCGCCTGTCGCTCATCAGGGCAAGCGCTCTGTGGGAGGGGTCTTCTGACCCCGACAGCAGCGGGGATCGAAGCCAGTGGTCTGCGACGGCTGCGTCGCGGCCAAGGCCGCCCCTTCATGGCAGATGCGTCAGATCCGCCATCGGGGTGGGGTTTTGTGGGAGCGAGCTTGCTCGCGATAGCGGCGTCGAGTGGGGCCGCTATCGCGGAGGACTGCCCGGTCCGCGCCTAGCGCAGCGCGCCGAACACCTTCTTCGCCAGACTGCCGGCAGCGCCGACCGGGTTCTTGCGGATCGCCTTCTCCTCTTCGGCCACCATCGTGAACAGGCCGTCCAGCGTCTTCTGCGTCACGTAGTTGTCGAGGTCGGCGTCTTCCTTGCTGATCACGCCATACTGCGCGCCCTTGGACGCAAACTTTTCGTAGCTCTTGGCCAGACCCACCTTGTCCATCGCCTTCTGCACGATGGGTTTGAAGCGTTCCTTCAGCTGGGCCGAGGTCTTGCCCTTGAAGTATTCGGTGCCCGCCGTGTCGCCACCGGTCAGAATCTTCTTCGCGTCCTCGACGCTCATGTCCTTGACCGCGCCGACCAGCAGTTCCTTCGCTTCCGGTACCGCCGCCTCGGCAGCGCGGTTCATCGCGGTGATCAGCTCGTCGGCCTGCTTCTTCATGCCGAAGGTGCGCATCAGCTTTTCCGCCTGACGCAGGCCGTCGGGCATCGGGATCTTCACCTTCGCGTTCTTCAGGAAACCGTCCTGCTTGCCCAGCAGATCGACCGCCTTCGACGCCCCCTGGGTCAACGCCTCTTTCAGGCCACCACCGGCGTCCTTGTCCGACAGGTCGGATAGTGACAATGCCCACACCTGGGTGCACATGACAAGACACGCCACAAAACCGACAATCGCACGCATGGTCGAAGCCCTCTGTGTTTGAACGAATGAAGATTATGGATCGCAAATGGGTATCACCGTTAGTGTTGCTGGCGCTGATTGCAGGGGTGTGGCTGCTGCGCGGCACCGGTCATCCGGAGCAGGTGCCGGCGCTGCAGGTCGCGCTGCTGGACGGTGGCCGGATCGACCTCGGTCACGCCGATGGAAAAGTGCGTCTGGTGAACTTCTGGTCCACCTCCTGCGGCCCCTGCATCAAGGGCATGCCGGGCCTGGCCGACACGCACCGCCGGCACGCGGCGCGCGGTTTCGAGGTGGTGGCGGTCGCCATGTCCTACGACGCGCCGAGCCATGTGCAGGATTTCGCGCAGCGCGAGAAGCTGCCGTTTCGCGTAGGCTTCGATCCGGTCGGTGAACTGGACCGCGGCTTCGGCGGCATCCTTGCGACGCCGACCAGCTTCCTCGTCGATCGCGATGGCCGCATCGTCAAACGCATCATCGGTAACCCGGATCACAGACAGCTCGACGCGCTGATCGACACACTGCTCCCGCCCGCTTCCTGACCCCTTCAATGAAAACCCGTCACCTGATCGCACTGCTGCTCGCCGCAGCGGTGCTCGTCGCATGGCTGTTCTGGCCGCGCGGCATCGCCGTCGATGTCGTCAAGGTCGAGCGTTCGCCGCTGACCCAGAGCGTGGTCGCCACCGGCCGCATCGCCACACCGTCGCGCATCGAACTGGGCACGCAGATCACTGCCATCATCGATGAGGTGACCGTGCGCGAGGGCGCGGCGGTGAAGGCGGGTGACCTGCTTGTGCGGTTGCGGGCGAGCGACGCCGACGCGGCGGTCGAACAGGCGCGCTCGCAGATTGCCGAAGCGCAGGCGCGTTTCACCCAGCTCGACGCGGTCGGCCTGCCGGTGGCCGAACAGGCGGTGAAGCAGGCCGAAGCGAATCTGCGCGTGGCCGAGGCCGAGTACCAGCGCGCCGAGGCGCTGGTGGCGCAGCAGTTCTTCTCGCCGTCGAAACTGGACGAGGCGGCGCGCCAGCTGGACAACGCGCGCGCCCAGCTGCGCACCGCGCAGGCGCAGCGCGACGCCAACACGGCGCGCGGCGCCGAACGTGTCAGCGCCCAGGCGCGGCTGGCGCAGGCACAGGCTGCGCTCGAGTCGGCGCAGGCACGCCGCGACCTGCTGACGCTGCGCGCGCCGGTCGATGCGCTGGTGATTGCGCGCGACGCTGAGCCGGGCGACGTCGCCCAGGCCGGCCGCGCGCTGCTGACGCTGGCCGAGAATGGCGAAACGCGCATCTACGCGACGCTGGACGAGAAGAACCTGCGCTATCTGCGGCTCGACGCCCGTGCCCAGGCCGTGGCCGATGCTTTCCCCGGTCAGCCTTTCGATGCCGTCGTCTATTACCTGTCGCCGGCCATCGACGCCCAGCGCGGCACGGTCGAGGTGCGGCTGCGCGTGACTGAGCCGCCGGCCTTCCTGCGGCCGGACATGACGGTATCGGTCGAGGTGGTGATCGGTCGCAAGGAGCAGGCGCTGTCGCTGCCGCTGGAGGCGGTGCGCGAGGTCGACAGCGCCGCGCCCTGGGTACTGGTCGCGCGCGACGGCGCAGCGGCGAAGGTGCCGGTGAACGTCGGTCTGCGCGGCGTCGGCCGCGTCGAGATCACCGACGGACTGGCCGAGGGTGAAGTCGCCATCATGCCGGCCGGCGGCGCGCTCGATGGCGACCGCATCCGCATCAAGCCGGCGCGCGGTGCACCGGGCCCGACGCCCAATCTCGGTCGCTGACGATGGCGCGACCCAAGCTTCCGTTCGAGTTCCTGGTCGCGCTGCGCTTCCTGCGCGAGGGGCGCATGCAGACCGCGCTCATCCTGCTTGGCGTGACCGGCGGCGTCGCCGTCATCGTGTTCCTGTCGCAGCTGATATCGCAGCTGCAGGCCACCATCATCGACCGCGTGCTGGGCAGTCAGGCGCACGTCGTGATGCGGCCGCTCGAGGAAGTGAACCTGCGCGCCTCGACCGACCCGGCCAGCTCCGTGCTGGTCGAGCCGCGCGCGCAGCGCCTGCGTTCCATCGACCAGTGGGAAGCGATGGTGAAGCTGGCCGAAGCACAGCCGCGCGTGGTCGCCGTCTCGCCGGTGGTCAGCGGCCCGGCTTTCGCGTTGCGCGGGCGGGCCAGCAAGTCGGTGGCGCTGGTCGGCGTCGAGCCGGACCGCTACCGCCGCATCGTCAAGATGGATACCTATATGACGCGCGGGCAGTTCCAGGTCGACGGCACGAACGCCATCATCGGTATCGAACTGGCGAAGGATCTCGGCGTCACGGTGGGCGACAAGATGTTCCTGCGCGCCGCTGGCGGGCGCGACGAACTGCTGCAGATCACGGGCCTGTTCGACATCGGCAACAAGGATCTGAACCGGCGCTGGGTATTCACCACCATGAAGCTCGCGCAGTCGCTGCTGGACCTGCCGGGCGGCGTGTCGAACATCGACATCACGGTGGCCGACATCTTCGACGCACAGGACGTGAGCGAGCGTCTGCAGGCCGGCAGCGGGCTGACCGTCGACAGCTGGATGACGACCAACTCGCAGCTGCTGGCCGCATTGCGCAACCAGACCGTATCGAACAACCTGATCCGCGGCTTCGTCGTCGTCATCGTGGCGCTCGGCATATCGAGCGTGCTGGTGGTGAGCGTGGTGCAGAAGCAGAAGGAGATCGGCATCCTGCGCGCGATGGGCACCAGTTCGAACCGCGTGATGGGCATCTTTCTGCTGCAGGGCGGGCTGGTTGGTTTCGTCGGCGCGCTGTCCGGTGTCGCGCTGGCCTGGGGTCTGCTGCAGTTCTTCTCCAGCGTCTATCGCACCGGCGACGGCGCGCCGCTGTTCCAGCCGCAGCTGGATACCGGCATTGCGCTGTCGGCGGCGCTGATCGCGCTGGTGGTCGGTGTGCTGGCGGCGCTGATTCCGGCGCGGCGCGCGGCCAAGATGGACCCGGTGCAGGCGATTCGTGCATGAGGTGCGGCGCATGAACGCCATCGTGTCGCTGCGGGGCCTGCGCAAGTCCTATGGCGTCGGTACGCCAGTGGAAACGGAGGTGTTGCACGGCCTCGACTTCGAACTGGCCGAGGGCGAGTTCTGCGCGCTGATCGGCCCCAGCGGCTCCGGCAAGAGCACGCTGCTCAACCTGATCGGTCTGCTCGAACGCCCGACCTCGGGCGAGCTCGCGATTGCCGGCAGCGAGACGCGCGGCCTGTCCGAACAGGCGCTGACCGTGCTCCGTGGCCGTCATATCGGCTTCGTATTCCAGTTCCATCATCTGCTGCCGGCCTTCAGCGCGCTGGAAAATGTCATGATGCCGTCCATCATCGAGCACGGTGTTGCCACCGCGCAGGCCGAGGCGGTGGCTTTCGACCTGCTCGATCGCGTCGGTCTGAAGGGTCACGAGCACAAGAAGGCCAACCAGATGTCCGGCGGTCAGCAGCAGCGGGTGGCGATCGCGCGCGCACTGTCGCTGTCGCCGCGGCTGATACTGGCCGATGAACCGACCGGAAATCTGGACACTCACACGGCGGATGATATTTTTGCGCTGCTGCGCGAATTCAATCGAGAACGCGGCAGCGCCTGCCTCATCGTGACGCACGACCCGCGTCTGGCGGCGCGCTGCGACCGCCGCATCGAACTGGTCGATGGCCGCATCGCCCGCGGCGACTGAACGCCGCGCGGGGCGGCGCGCCGACCCCGATCCACATTCCGCTATTCCGCTTCGATCATGACGACACACAGCACTGCCTACGTCGCCGAACTGACTGCGCTGCTCGAAGAGGTGGCGCGCCACACCAACGACACCACCGGCGAGCGGCTTGCCCGGTTGATCACTCTGATGCGCCCCGGACGACGTGACGGCGTCGAGGTTGCCGAGTCGCGTTTCCGCGCGCTGCTGCGCCTGCTCGGCGCGCGAGCGGAACTGGCCGGCGCGCTGTCGGCCCATCTCAACGCGGTGCTTGCAGCGCGCATGCACCGCACGCTGTATGCCGAATCCGGCGTGCTCGCCAACCAGGGTTTCTTCAGCGGTCTGAGCAGTCGCCTGCTCGGCCGCATGCTGCCGCCGGCGGTCGATGCCGACTTCCTGCGCGACCTGTTCAGCGAGGTGTTCGACGACGCCGGCGACGGCGAGTGGATGAGCGCCATTCCGCGCGAGGACTGGCAGGCGCTGCTCGATCTGCTGCACGTGACCGGCGATGCTTTCGCACCGGCGCGTCGCCAGATCCGGCACGAGCTGTTCGAAGCGATGCGCATGGCTTCGCACCGGCTGGCGGCGCTCGGCATGGAGCCGGCGTTGCTGCGCTATCTGCCGGCACTGGCGCGGCACGAGTCGCCCTTCCTCGCGCAGAGCGACGAGGTACGCGCTTTCATCGCCCGTCATACCGACAGCGACGAGGTGCTGCCACACGACGGCCACCTCGAAGTGCTGCTCGAACAGTGCGTGAGCTATGTCGACACCATCCGGCGCCGTTCGCGCGAGGCGGGCGTCGGCGTGAACCTGGTGTTCGTGCTGGCGCGCATCGAACAGATCACCGGCCGGCTGCGCCTGCTGCGCATGCTGGTGCTGCCCGATCCCACCGTCGATGCGCCGACCCTGCGCGCCCGCGCGATCGATTTCTTCCTCTGTCTGGTGCGCCAGGAAACCCGCCGCAACAGCGTGCGTGACCTGTTCTCGGGCACCACCGAACTGCTGGCGCGGCGCGTGACCGAACAGGCCAGCAAGTCGGGCGAGCACTACGTGACCGAAAGTCGCGCCGAGTTCTTCGGCATGTTCCGCGCCGCCGCCGGTGCCGGCCTGATCATCGGCTGCATGGCGCTGATCAAGATCGTGACCGGCAAGCTCGGTCTGCCGCCGGTGTGGCTGGCGGTTGTCCATAGCCTGGACTACGGCCTCGGCTTCGTGCTGATCCACATCCTGCACCTGACCGTTGCCACCAAGCAGCCGGCGATGACCGCCGCCACGCTGGCCGCCGCGCTCGACGGCAAGCAGAACCGCGACGCGCGCCTTGGCGTGCTGGCGGATCTGGCCGCACAGGTCAGCCGCACGCAGTGGATATCGATCGCCGGCAATGTGTCGATCGGCTTCCTGACTGCGATGTCGATTGCGATGGTCGGCGGCACCTTCCTCGACTGGCACCCGGTCGATCCGGTCAAGGGCGCGCACCTGCTGCACGACCTGCATCCGCTGCTCAGCATGGCCATTCCGCACGCGGCGATCGCCGGCGTCTTCCTGTTCCTCAGCGGTCTCATTTCGGGCTACTACGACAACCAGTCGCTGTATCACCGGGTACCGGAGCGGCTGCGCCGCGTGAAATGGCTGCGGGCGCTGCTGGGCGAAGCGCGACTGAACCGGCTGGCCAACTACGTCGAACACAACCTCGGTGCGCTGATGGGGAATTTCCTGTTCGGCTGCATGCTGGGCAGCACACCCATCATCGGGCAGTTGCTGGGGCTGCCGCTGGACATCCGCCACGTCGCCTTCGCGTCGGCCAACCTCGCCTACGGCACGCACGCGCTCGGCTTCGATCTCGACTGGCACACCATCGCGGTCGGTGCGCTCGGCGTGATGCTGATCGGTCTGACCAACCTCATCGTCAGCTTCAGCCTGGCGATGAAGGTGGCGCTGCGCTCGCGCGGCATCGAGCCGGAAGACACGCGCGGCCTGTCGGTCAAGCTGGCCCGTCGTTTCCTGACCCGGCCGCGCGATTTCTTCTGGCCGCCGCGGCAGGACTCGACCGCCACCGACGAAGCGCGCGGCTGAAAGCGGCGCTCAGGACTGCGGCGCTTCGCCTTCCGGCTTGCGGGTCCGGCTGCGGCGCGGCGCGCGCGGCTTCGCCGGTTTGGCTTCGGTCGGCTCGACTGGCGCTTGCGCGGCAGCTGCAGGCGTTTCGGTCGGCGCGGGCGCCGCCGTCTCGGCGGCCGGCTTGGCCTTGCGTTGCGGGCGGCTGCGGCGCGACTTGGCCGGCGCCTCGCCGGTGGCCTCCGGAGTGCCGTCCGCAGCCGGCTCGGGCAGCAGTTCGAGCTGCTTGTCGGCCGCTCGCTCGATCAGCTGCACCTGCGCCTGACCGTTGTCGCCCTTGCGCAGGCGGAACAGTTCCGGATGGCTTTCCAGCAGACCGGACAGGCTGGCGTGGCCGTAATCCTTGTGACTGAAGCCCGGCTCGTACTGGCGCACGATCTGGCCGACGCGGCCGATGCCGGCCCAGCCGCTGTCCTCGTCGGTGGCCGACCGGATGCCCTGCGACAGCAGTTCGAGGATCTGCGCGTCAGGTTGCGCGTTGCGCGGCCGACGCGGTGTCTGTTCCGGGCGCGCAGCGGCGGCGCCGGAGGATGCCGCAGGTTTCTTCTTCTGCGCCGAAGCCGGCGGCGATGCGCGCATGTCGTCGGTGAACACGAACTCCTCGCAGGCGCGCTGGAAGGCGACCGGTGTCGTGCGGCGGCCGACGCCCATCACGAACAGGCCGCTTTCCTGGATGCGGCGTGCCAGCGAAGTGAAGTCCGAATCGCTGGACACGATGCAGAAGCCATCGACCAGACCGGAGTGCAGCAGGTCCATCGCGTCGATGATCATCGCGCTGTCGGTCGCGTTCTTGCCGCCGACGATGCGGAACTGCTGGATCGGCCGGATCGAGTGATCGAGCAGGTGCGCTTTCCAGCTGGTCATGTTGGGCGAGGTCCAGTCGCCGTAGATGCGGCGCACGGTGACGCGGCCGCGCGAGGCGGCGGCCAGCAGGACGGGCTGGATCAGCGAAGGCTGCGCGTTGTCGGCGTCGATGACGAGCGCGAGGCGGCGCGGCTGGGAGGAGGAGTCGTTCATGCGGGATGCGATGCTGGACGGGAAAGCGGCATGCTACGCCAATCGGCGCCGGCCGCGGATCGGACGAGGGCTCTGTGGGAGGGGGCTCGACCCCGACGGCGGCCTGGATCGAAGTCTGCGGACCGCAGCGGCCGAGTCGCGGCCAAGGCCGCTCCCACAGGGAGATGTGCCCTACCCGCGGTCGGCGCCCGGGCGGGGATTCTGTGGGAGGGGTCTTCTGACCCCGACAGCCGCCTCAATCGAGGCCTGCTTAAGGCAGCCGGCCGTGTCGCGGCCAGGGCCGCTCCCACAAGAGCGCGCTCAGCCCTCGATGGTCAGATACACCAGCGTCTGGTTCAGCAGCTGGTAGGCCACTTCGCCGAAGGTCATCGGGCCCAGCATGGCCGGCACACGCTTGCCTTCGAGCTCGCTGTACAGGTAGTTCAGCACGCAGTTGCAGCTGAAGCCGATCGGACCGGTCTGCCCCGGCAGCGCGGTGTGGAAGGCGCTGACGTAGTCCGGCACCGGCGCCGCGAAGCGGTACTCGATGTCGTCGAATACCGGTGCGTAGAAATCGACCGTGCCCTTGCCGGCATCGACCGACTTGATGCTCACGTTGATCATCGCGCCGCTGTAGTCGGCGACCAGCGGCAGCTTGGTGTCGATCGCGCGCGAACTCACGTACTGCGCGAAGTTGCCGGGCTGACCGTTGATCAGGCATTCGGTCGCGCTGAAACCCTTGGCCGGGAAACGGATGCGGTCGCCTTCGCCCTGAGTGAACAGGTTGATGATGTCGATCTGCGCGTACTTGTTCTCGGGTAGCGGCACATGCATCACCAGCGCGCGCTCGCCGTCGAATTCCAGCGTTTCGCCATTGACCACCAGCGGGCTGGCGCGGCCGAGATCCGACAGGTGAATGCCGGATATCCAGCCGACCAGCGGCTTCAGGTACATGTCTTCGTAGCCGGGCGCGTTGCGTGCGAACAGCGAATGCACGGCCGAGAACGCGGGCATCACGATGATGGAAAAGCCGTTCTCCGGCGCGTCGGCGCAGACGCGTTCGAGGCTGATCTGGTCGTAGAAGCGGATCATCGGGAGGCCGTTGATCACCGGCACCTGCGCGACATAGAGCTGGTCGCGCGTGGTGACGCCGCCGTCCTGGCCCATGAAGTACGGAATGGTGCCGCCGATCCAGTGGCCGCGCGGCAGCTGGCGCAGCAGCGCCTCGTCGCCGGCGACGCTGAAATGACCACCGCCGCGGATCAGGGCCGTCGCTTCGGACAGCCCCATCATGCGTCCGCTCACGGCGGACGTGTTCTGAGTCGTCATGTAAGTCTGTCCGGGAATCAGTGCGTGCGCAGTTGCGCCAGTTCGTGGCCCAGCATGCGGGCGTTCTTGACGAAGTAGCGGTGCAGCTCGCGCAGCTTGAGCATGCGCACCTCGTCGTCGGTGATCACCTCCATCTGGCTGCGCAGGCGGGTCATCAGCAGTTTCAGACTGAGCGCACGGATGTCGATGTCGCGCTGGCCTTCGATCAGCTGCAGCCAGACCGGATCGGCCACGTCGGGAATGTCGTCGTCGGACGCCGCGGCGGGCGGCGCACCGGGATCAGCGGCGGGCTGCAGGGGGGCCGCGGCGGATGCCTTCGACGGTTCGGCGATCGCCGCCTTGCCCTGGTCGAGCGCGAACTTGAACTTCCACAGTTCCTGCAGCGGAATGCCGGTGATGGCGCAGATGCCGTTCAGCGAAACACCTTCGTTGAACAGTGCGAACACCTGTTTGGACAGCGCCTGCGAGAAGGGCATGTCGGCCGGGCCGGCCCACGGGAGCGAGCTCAGATCGGCGTTGGGCGGCGCCAGCACGCGCAGATGACAGCGCCAGCCGGCGAGATCGATGTGACGCCAGACGCGCTCTGCTGCCTCCGGCTCCTGCTTGCGCGCCAGGCCGAACCAGCCGCGCTGAACTTCGAGGCCTATCCATGCGTCGATGCGGCGGGCACCCGGATCGAAACGGAAATCGCGTACCGTCCACGGTTCGTTCAACTGCAGCAAGCGTCCCAGCAGGACCTTGTCCAACGCCATCGCTGTCTCCTTCTCCGACCTCGTCCGCCTCCCGCTCGTTGTCAGGAAGTCTTGATTTGGGTTGATTGGCTCGGAATTGCGACGCGCATAGTAACAAAGCGCGCGGACAGCCAGCAGCGCACTGCAGCACGGTAAGCTGCGGCAGGTTCAATGACATGGGATTCTCCCGATCCGGACGGTTCGGGATGAGCACCGGAAGGTGCTGAAGGTGTGGTGCGCGGAGAGAGACTCGAACTCTCACGCCTTGCGGCACTGCCCCCTCAAGACAGCGCGTCTACCAATTTCGCCACCCGCGCACTTGGGTAGGGGCGCGAATATACAACAAAAAGGATGATTCTGCGTGAGTGATTTACGTCGTGCCCGGCACGTGATGTGGGAACTGGTGAAGCCGCACCGCGGCCGTCTGGCGCTGGCGGCGCTCGGTCTGGTGCTGGCCGCCAGTTCGGCGCTGGCGCTGGGTCAGGGTCTGCGCAGCGTGATCGACCAGGGTTTCGCCGCCGGCGATCCGCAGTGGCTGGACCGCGCGCTGGCCGGCACGCTGGGGCTGGTCGTTCTGCTGGCCGGCGCCACCTGGCTGCGCTTCTACAACGTGTCCTGGCTGGGCGAACGGGTCGCGGCGGACCTGCGCACGCGGGTGTATGCCCACCTGCTGACCCTGCCGCCCTCCTTCTTCGAGGCCGGCCGTACTGGCGAAGTCATTTCCAGGCTGACCAACGACACCGCGCAGATCGAAAACGTGGTCGGATCGACCCTGTCGATCGCGCTGCGCAACACGCTGATGCTGGCCGGCGGCCTGGTCATGCTGGGGCTGACCAGTGGCCGGCTGACGCTGCTGGTGCTGGCTGGCGTGCCGGTGGTGGTGGCGCCCATCGTCATCTTCGGCCGCCGCGTGCGCGGGCTGTCGCGTGAGCGACAGGCACGGGTGGCCGACCTCGGCACCCATGTTGACGAGAGCGTGCACGCCATCCGCATCGTGCAGGCCTGCGGTCACGAGGCGGCCGACCGCACACATTTCGCCGCGCTGGTCGAGCGCAGCTTCGACACCGGCGGGCGCCGCTATCGCCATACGGCAGTCATGATCGTCATGGTCATCCTGCTGGTGTTCGGCTCGGTCGCGCTCATCCTGTGGGTGGGTGGTCATGACGTGCTGGCCGGGCGGCTCAGCGCCGGCGAGCTGTCGGCCTTCGTGTTCTACGCCGCCATCGTAGCCAGTTCGGTCGGTGCGCTGTCCGAGGTGTGGGGCGAACTGCAGCGCGCCGCGGGCGCCACCGAACGGCTGATCGAGCTACTGGATACGCAGCCCGACATCGCCGCCCCGGCCGACCCGCAGCCGCTGCCGCAGCCGTCGCGCGGCGACATCGCCTTCCGCAGCGTGCGCTTCTGCTACCCCAGCCGGCCGGACATTCCGGCGCTCGACCGCTTCGACCTGACGGTACGTGCTGGCGAGACGGTGGCGCTGGTCGGCCCGTCCGGCGCCGGCAAATCCACGCTGTTCCAGTTGCTGCTGCGCTTCTACGACCCGCAGGCCGGCAGCGTCGAGATCGACGGCGTGCCGCTGGTGCAGGCCGACCCGGCCGCCGTGCGTGCGCGCATCGCGCTGGTGCCGCAGGAGGCGGTCATCTTCGCCGCCAGCGTGGCCGACAACGTGCGCTACGCGCGACCGGAGGCGAGCGACGAGGAAGTGCGCGCAGCCTGCGAGGCCGCTTTTGCCGACGCCTTCATCCGTCAGTTGCCCGGCGGCTATGACAGCCCGCTCGGCGAGCGTGGCGTGCGCCTGTCCGGCGGCCAGCGCCAGCGTCTCGCCATTGCCCGCGCCATTCTGGCCGACCGCCCGATATTGCTGCTGGACGAAGCCACCTCGGCGCTCGACGCCGAAAGCGAACGCATGGTGCAGGCCGCATTGGCACCGCTGATGGCCAGCCGCACTACGCTAGTGGTGGCGCACCGCTTGGCCACCGTGCAGCGCGCCGACCGCATCGTCGTGCTCGACCACGGCCACGCGATCGAATCCGGCACGCACGCAGAACTGCTGGCGCGCAACGGGCTATACGCACAGCTGGCACGGCTGCAGTTCATCGACGACGGCGCTTGAGAAAAAATGGAGCGCACGCGGCGCTCCATCAAACACCGGGCCGCGCCCGGGTCAGCGGGGCACTTGGGCGTGGCCGGCACGAGGACGTCGGGTGTTCAGCCGCTGGCGGTTGCCGGCTTCAGGTAACGCTCTGCCTCTCGATATCGCGCCACGCGGCTCAGGTGCGGCACCAATGCGTCGGTCGACAGGGGCGGCGTCGCCGGCGCAGCGCCGGGCAGGGAGCGGTAGGCGGTCTGCATCGCCTCCAGCGCGGCGAGCATGCCGTGATGTCCGTCGAGATGCAGGCGTGCGCCGTGGCTCGCCAGCGTGTCGAGCCTTGCCGGATCGGAGCCTGCGTAGCCGATCAGCAACCATGGCAGGCGGATGTGCGCGGATATCTTCGCCAGCCGTTCATCATTGTCGGAGCCGACGATGCACAGCGCGTCGACACCGGTGTCGGCGTAACGCGTTAGGCGCTCGATCAGTTCGTCGTCCGATCTGCAGGCGCGCGCCGAGGTGCGCGCGAATAACACGAAGGACGGATCGCGCCGCGCGGAAACCGCGGCGCGCAGCTTGTCGGCCGCCTCGTCTATCGGTATCAGCGGGTCGGTGTGCCGGCCGTAGGCCTGCGGCAGCCAGCTGTCCTCGATCGACAGGCCAGCGGCGCCTGCTGCCTCCAGCTCGCCCACCGTGCGCATCACATTGAGCGCGTTACCGTAGCCGCCGTCGGCATCGACGATCAACGCGACGTCGCTGGTGTCGGTGATGCGGCGCGTCAGCCCGCTCAGTTCGGTCAGCGTGATCAGGTTCAGGTCGGGCAGACCGAGCAGGGTCAGCGCTGCCGCCGAGCCGCCGAGGATGCCGATACCGAAGCCGGCAGCCTCGGCCAGTCGTGCCGACATCGGATCGAATACCGACGGGCAGTTCAGGCATTGCGTCCCGGCGAGCGCGTTGCGCAGCCGCGTGCGGCGGGCGCTCATGCCGGAAAAAGCCATGGTTCGAGCGTGCACCGCCGCTGCTCGTAGGCGCGGATGTCGTCCGCCTGCTGCAGCGTCAATGCGATGTCGTCCAGACCATGCAGCAGACAGTGTTTTCGATAGGCGTCCACCTCGAAGCCCAGCCGTTCGCCATCTGGCAAACGCAGCGTCTGTTCTGCCAGATCGACCGTCAACCGGTAGTCCTCGCGTCCGTCGCCGACGTCGGCGAACAGGCGGTCGATCTGTGGGGTCGGCAGCACGACGGGCAGCACGCCGTTCTTGAAGCAGTTGTTGAAGAAGATGTCGGCGAAGCTCGGCGCCACGATGACGCGGAAGCCATAGTCGGCAAGTGCCCACAGCGCGTGTTCGCGGCTGGAGCCGCAGCCGAAGTTGTCGCGTGCGAGCAGGATCTGCGCGCCTCTGCAGGACGGCCGATTGAGCACGAAATCCGGTTCGGGTTCGCGCGCCGATTGCGGCTTGCCGGGATAGCCCGGGTCACGGTAACGCCAGGCGTCGAAAAGGTTGTCGCCGAAGCCAGTGCGCGCGATCGACTTCATGAACTGCTTCGGAATCAACGCGTCGGTATCGACGTCGGCGCGGTCCAGCGGCGCGACGTGCGAGGTCAGTGCGGTGAAAGGCTGCATGTCAGGCCTCCGCGCCGATATCGACGAAGTGGCCGGCCAGTGCCGCGGCGGCAGCCATTGCCGGGCTGACAAGATGGGTGCGGCCGCCGGCGCCCTGGCGACCTTCGAAGTTGCGGTTTGAGGTCGAGGCGCAGCGCTCGCCGGGCTGAAGGCTGTCGTCATTCATGCCCAGACACATTGAACAGCCAGGCTCGCGCCACTCGAAGCCGGCCTCGATGAAGACGCGATCAAGCCCTTCTGCTTCCGCCTGTGCCTTGACCAGACCGGAGCCGGGCACCACCAGCGCCTGACTGACCGAGGCTGCGACGCGGCCACCGCGCGCGATGGCTGCAGCCGCGCGCAGATCCTCGATGCGCGCATTGGTGCAGGAACCGATGAATACGCGGTCGGGCCGGATATCAGTGACGGCGGTGCCCGGTTCGAGCGCCATGTAGTCAAGTGCGCGCTGCATCTGCGCGCGGCGCACCGGGTCGGCCTCGTCGCGCGGGTCCGGCACGCGGCCGTCGGCCGGCACCGTCTGCGCTGGCGACGTACCCCAGCTCACCATCGGGCGCAGCGTGCTGGCGTCGATCTGCAGCCGCGCGTCGAACACTGCGCCATCGTCGCTGACCAGCGTGCGCCAGTATGTGCAGGCGGCGTCCCACTCGGCGCCGCGAGGTGCCAGCGGCCGGCCTTCGAGGTAATCCAGCGTCACCGCGTCGACCGCCACCAGCGCGACGCGCGCACCGGCCTCGATCGCCATATTGCACAGGGTCATCCGGCCTTCCATCGACAGCCCGCGCACGGTGTCGCCGCCGAACTCGATGGCACAGCCGGCGCCGCCCGCAGCGCCGAGGCATCGGATCAGGTCGAGCACCAGGTCCTTTGCGGTCACGCCACGTGGCAGCGTGCCGCTGACATCGATGTACAGCGTCTTCATGCGGTCGACCGGCAGGCACTGCGTAGCCAGCACGTGCTCGACCTCCGATGTGCCGACGCCGAAGGCCAGCGCGGCGAAGGCGCCGTGCGTGCTGGTGTGCGAATCGCCGGCTACCACCGTCATGCCGGGCAGCGTGGCGCCCTGTTCCGGCCCGATCACGTGGATGATGCCCTGCCGGCGGTCGCCGAGCGGGAACAGCGTGATACCGAACTCACGACAGTTGTGCCCGAGCTGCTCGACCTGCGCGCGCGACAGCGGGTCGCGGATCTCGCCGGCGTGCGAAGTGGTCGGCACGTTGTGGTCGGCCGTGGCCAACACCGTGTCGCGACGCCAGGGCGTGCGACCGGCAAGCCGCAGACCCTCGAAGGCCTGCGGGCTGGTCACCTCATAGACCAGATGACGATCGACGTAGAGCAGCGCCGTGTTTTCGCCGCGCATGGCGACGACGTGGCGCGTCCAGAGTTTGTCGAACAGAGTGCGCGGCTGCATCAGCGCGTCGCCGCCTGGGCGGCTTCCATGTCGCGGGCACGGGCGATCAGCGCCGCGTCCTTCTTCAGCAGATGCTTGGCCACGCGCTGCGTCGGTGTCTTCGGCAATGCATCGGCAAACACCAGGTAGCGCGGCACCTTGATCGCCGCCATGTGGGCGTGGCACCACTCAATCACCGCCTCGTGCGTCGGCGTGGCGCCGTCCCGCGCAACGAGCACTGCCAGGATGTCGTCCTCGCCCAGTTCGGACGGCACCGCGATGGTCGCCGCCTCCGCCAGCTCCGGATGTCGGCCCAGTAAGACGTCGAGCTCGGCGCCGGATATGTTTTCGCCGCGCTTGCGGATGATGTCCTTCTTGCGCGCAACGAAATAGAAATAGCCGTCGGCGTCCATGCGCACCAGATCACCGGTGGCGAACCAGCCGTCGCGGAACGCCTCGGCGGTCTGCTGCGCATCGTTCAGGTAGGCAACGAACAGGGTCGGTGTCTGCACCAGCAATTCACCGGCTTCGCCCACCTCGACGTCGCGGCCGTCATCATCGACCACGCGCAGCTGTGCAAACGCGCCGTCGAAGCGCGGATGCACACCGGCGCGGCCGATGCTTCCGGGCTTGTGCGGCCCTTCGTAGGGGTTGCTGCAGGTGGACGGAATCTCCGACATGCCGTAGCCCTCGATCAGCAGCGGCACGCCGAATTCCTGCTGGAACAGCCGGAACATGTCGACGCTGATCGGACCGCCGTAGATCTTGCGGATGCGGTGCGCCGGATTGAATTCGGAACGCGGCCGCAGGCCGAGGATGGAGCCCAGCGCCGCCAGAATGTTGAGCTGGGTGGCACCGGTGTCGACCGCGGTCTGCCAGAAGGTCGACGCGCTGAATTTCGCCGCGGTGATGAAGGTGCCGCCGCAGGCCAGCGCACCGGCGAAGGAATAGAACAGCGCGTTGACGTGGAACAGCGGGAACACCGTCAGCATGCGCTCGCGCGGCTGCAGCCGCAGCCGGCCGACGAACACTTCGGCCGACCACACGACCGTGCGCTGGCTGTGCACCACACCTTTCGGAAAGCCGGTGGTGCCCGAGGTGTAGATCACCACCACCGGGTCGTCGGGCCCGGGCTGCGCCAGTGCGGGCGCGTCCTCAGGCCGCTGCGCCTCGATGCAGGCAAGCGCCGCGGCGGCATCGGCGGCGTCGTAACCCAAAGCTTCGAGCGCGCCCACCCGGGCAGCACGGCTGCAGCGCGCGACGATCTGCGCCACGCGTTCGCACAGGCTGTGCGGCGCAAAAGCCGCCACCGCCTGCGAGTGCTGCAGCTGGTAATGCAGTTCGTCATCGGTGAGTGCCGGATTCAGCGGCACGAACAGCGCGCCGATGCGGGCGAGCGCGAGGAAGAGCAGCACGGCCAGATCGCTGTTCGGCGCCACGTGTGCGACCGGGTCGCCGGCACGGATGCCCTGCGCGGCCAGCACGGCCGCCAGCGCATCTGCGCCGTCCTGCAGCTGGCGGTAGGTCCAGCTGCGCGACTGGAAAAGCAGCGCCTCGGCATCGGGTATCGCCGCTGCGCGCGACGCCAGCAGCGACGGCAGCGTGTCGCCGTGCGGCGGATAGAGCGCGAACACCTGCGCCGGCGTCAGTTCGGGCGCGGCGTGCGCCTGCAACGGGTCGGGAATCATGGTGTCCGGCATCAGAGATCGATCACCAGCAGCGGGCTCAGCGAGCGCGAACAGCAGGGCGTGAAACAGTCGTTCTTCGCCTGTTCGGCCGGCGTCATGTACATGTCGCGGTGGTCAGGCGTGCCGTCAATGACGCGTGTCAGGCAGGTGCCGCACACGCCCTGCTCGCAGGACACCGGCAGATCGACGCCAGCCGCGGCAAGCGCCTGCGCCACCGTCTGTTCGCGCCGCACCGGAATGACACGGCCGGAACGGGCCAGCTTCACGTCGAAGTCGGCGTCGGCGTCCGTCGTCACCACGGTCGCCCCGAAGAACTCGTAGTGGATGCGGTCTTCCGGCCAGCCCTGCGCGCGCGCGGTCGCCAGCACAGCGTCCATGAAACCCCTGGGGCCGCATACGTAGAGATGCGTGCCCGGCTCGGGGGGCGCCAGCACGCCCTTCATGTCGAAGGACTGGGATGCGTCGCCGTCGTCGACGTGAATCTGCGTACGCGCCGCCCAGCCGGCGGACGCGATCCGCGCGCGGAAGGCGGTGCGATCGAGCGAGCGGGTGCAGTAGTGCAGCGTGAAATCGGCGCCGTCGGCCGCCAGCTGCTCCGCCATGCACAGCAGCGGCGTGACGCCGATGCCGCCGGCCAGCAGCAGATGGTGGCGCGCATCGGCCGCCAGTTCGAAGTGGTTGCGCGGCGCGCTGATCGCAAGCGTGGCGCCCTCTGCCAGCGCGTGCATCGCACGCGAGCCACCGCGCGACGCCGGGTCAAGCAGCACGCCCAGCTGGTAGCGGCTGCGATCGGCCGGATGGCCGCACAGCGAGTACTGCCGGGTCAAACCGTCGCCCAGCAGCACATCGACATGGGAACCCGCGGTGAAGGCGGGCAGTGGTGCGCCGTCCGCACTGACCAGCTCGAAGCGGGCGATGCCCTCGGCCTCGGCTTCGCGACGCGCGACGCGCACCTGCAGCGTCTGGACCGTAGCCATCAGACCGCCTGTTCCTTGCGGATGAGACTTTCAAACAGCCGCCGTCCGCGCACGCAGGTGGCATCGGCCTTCAGCAGCACCTCCGGCGGCGTCGTGCCCAGCGTGGTGAGCATGGACTCGATTTCGCGGGTGGCCAGCATGTCCTCCTCGATCACCGCATTGAAGCTGGCCAGCATGGCCTTGCCGAAAGCGTCGTCGTCCTGCTTGAACGTGCGGCCGTAGGCGAAGAAGTAGTGGGCGGTGTTCTTCGTGGCGGGCGTGATCGCGTGATAGACGCGCACCTTGCCAAGCACGGCACCCGGGTCGTCGCTGTCGGTCCTGGACTTGCACAGGAAGTCGTAGCCGGCATGCAGCGAAGGCAGGAAAAGTTTCATGCCGAAAGCGCGGTCGACCTTGCCCTCGTAACCGAACACCTGCGCATAGAGCGGCGGGCACTGGATATTCGGGAACTCGCGCTGGCTGCTGATCCAGTTGTCGCCGTTGTCCCGCTGCTCGTCGACCACGCTGTAGTCGCCGGCACCGATGCTGGTCTGATGCAGGAAGCCGAGGTGGGTGAGGTCGAACAGGTTGTCGTGCATCAGCATGTAGCGGCCGGGCACTGCGTGATAGGTGCCGGACTCGACCGTGAAGGCCGGGTCGGTCAGACCGATCTCGTGGTGATCCGGAATCAGCGATTCGTCGGCCAGCGCCGGATCGCCCATCCAGATCCACAGCCACTTCCAGCGCTCGACCAGCGGATAGGCCTTCACCTTGCAGCTGGCCGGCACCATGCCCTGCGACGGGATGCGCACGCAGTCGCCCAGGGGCGAGAAGGTGATGCCGTGATACATGCACTCGATGTTGTCGCCCACCAGCCGGCTCTTGCCGAGCGGGAAGTGGCGGTGCGGGCAGCGCCCCTCGAGCGCGACCGCGCGGCCGTCTTCGGTGCGATAGAAAGCGACCGGTTCGTTGAGTATCCAGCGCTCCATCGGCTCGCGCCTGACCTCGTCGGCCCAGGCGGCGATATACCACTGGTTGCGCGGAGCGAAACAGCCTTCGGGTAGCGGGTACATGGTGAGTCTCCTGTTTGATCGGGCCGTCGTGTGCGGCCTCGGTGTTGTCAGTGCGATCCGGCCAGCGCAATGACTGTGCGGCGGCAGGGCGGCGGATCGGTGATGAAGTCGACCAGCTCGCGCGCGAAGCGCGCCGGGTCGTCGCGGAAGGGCGCATGGCGGGCGCCGGCGTGAATCGAGATGCGGGCATCCGGCAGCCGTTCGCGGAACACCTCGGCGCGCGACGGCAGCACGATGCCGTCGTGCTCGCCATTCACCCACATCAGCGGCAGATCGAGACCGGCGATCAGCGCGTCGTAATCCAGCCCGCGCTGGCGCATCCAGCGGCGGTGTTCGACCGGACAGCGTGCCGCCACCGCGGTCAGCGCGGCGAAGTCGGCGCTGTCGCGCGGCACGCCCAGCACGTCGCCGATGAAGCGTCCGGTCGCATCCGCCACCACGGCTTCATCCTCCGCGCACAGCGCATCGAGAATGACGTGGTCCGGGCCGGCCGAAGCGAAATGCGCCAGACTGGCCGCCGCCACGAACTGGATGCCCTGCAGCCGGTCGGCGCCGTAACGGCGCACGTAATCGAGCACGCTTCGCCCGCCAAAAGACCAGGCCACCACGGTGGGTCGCACCAGACCGGCGGCGCGGATCACCGCATCAAGGTCGGCGGCCCAGGCATCGCCCGAGGTGTAGTGGGCCGGTGTCGGCATGCGGTCCGACCCGCCGTGACCGCGCAGATCCGGCATCACCAGATGGCAGCGCTCCATCAGTGCGCGCTGCGCGTAGAGCGGGGCCCACACCGTGTGGTCCAGCGCGAAGCCATGCAGCAGCACAACCGGACACCCGTCCGGATTTCCGGCCGACCACCAGGCGATGCGGCAGCCGTCTTCCGACACGCAATCGTGGCGCAGGAAGGCAGGGCGCGGAGTGTCGTGCGTCATGTCATCCACCCTTCAGGCCGCTCAGGCCTTCACCGCCTCGCCGAAGTGCTGCGCACGGATTTCCTTCCACTTCGCCATGTCGGCATCGACCGACTGGTACTTGTCGGCGAAGAAGCGCTCGGTCACCGTCACGTTGGTGGCGAACTCGACCCGCATGCCGTTCGGATCGTAGAAGTAGATCGAACGGCAGTAGCCATGATCGATCTCCAGCACGTCGATGCCGGCCGCCTGGAGCTTCTTCTTGTAGCCATCGATGGTTTCGTGGCCGCCGCTCACTTCCATCGCGATGTGATGGCCGAACTGGTCGACCTCGGGGAAGTCGGCGGCCGTGAAGTGCGCCGGATAGTCGAAGAAGGCCAGCGCACTGCCGTCGGCCAGTTCGAAGTAGAGGTGCATGTAGGGTTTGGGCTCGTTGGTCAGCGGATCGATGGGTTCGATACAGCAGGCCACCAGCGGGAAACCCAGCACGCCCTCATAGAAGGCACGCGTCTCTTCCGCGTTGCGGCAGCGGAAGGCGTGGTGATGCAGCATCTTCACCTTGTTGGCGGCGCGGCGCTCGGTGGCGATCGCGCGCGCGCGGTCCAGATCGATGTCGCTCGGGGTCCAGTTCTGAAGACTCATGGTGTGCTCCTCCTTTGTATGAGATCGCCGGTTCAGGCGGCGAGGCTGTGCTCGACCGCAGCCGGCTTGCGTGCGACATCCTGCTGCACGTCGCGGCGCAGCAGGAAGTAGGCGAGGGCGGGCAGCAGGATGAGTGCGCCCAGCATGTTCCAGACGAACATGAAGGCGAGCAGGATGCCCATGTCGCCCTGGAACTTGATCGGCGAGAAGGCCCAGGTGGCGACCGCGATGCCCAGCGTGACGCCGGTCAGCACCACCACCTTGCCGGTGAACAGCAGGGCGCCGTAGTAGGCCTCGGACAGGGTGCGCCCGGCCTTCAGATTGGCCAGCGTCACGCTCAGCACGTACAGCGCGTAATCCACGCCGATGCCCACGCCCAGCGCCACCACCGGCAGCGTCGCCACCTTGACGCCCATGCCCAGCCCCACCATCAGTGCCTCGCACAGCACCGAGGTAAGCACCAGCGGCAGCACTGCACACAGCACCGCGCGCCATGAACGGAAGGTGATGAAGCACAGCACCACCACCGCGGCGTACACCAGCGCGAGCATTTCGCGGTTGGCCTGACGCACGACGATATTGGTCGCCGCCTCGATGCCGGCGTTGCCGGCGGCCGACAGGAACTGCGCGTCCGGTCCGTTGTATTCGGCGCCGAAGGCGTCGACCACCGAAGACACCGCGTCCAGCGTGTCGGCCTTGTGGTCCTTCAGGAAGGTCTGGATGGTGAGGAAGCTGCACTGCGCGTCCAGCGTTTCGCGCGGGGCGTACTGGGTGACCGAATTGATGCTGGCCTGGTCACGCGACAGCTCGTACCACTTCGGATTGCCTTCGGCGAAGCCCACCATGCCGCTCTTCGCGGTACCGACGAAGGACACCGTGGATTCGACGCCGGGCAGCGCACGCAGGCGCGATTCCAGCTCGTTCACCCGCAGCAGCGTGCCGTACTTCGAACAGCTTTCCTTCGGCGTCGGAATCATCACCGTATAGACGTCGCTGCTCGCGGCGTAGTGACCGATCACGTAGGCGTTGTCGAGGTTGTAGCGCGAGTCGGCACGCAGCTCCGGCGCGCCCGGATCGAGATCACCGATCTTCAGGTTCAGGCTGGCGACGAAGCCGGCCACGCCCAGCACGGTAGCCACCGCCACCGCACCGATGGCCCAGCGGCGCTGGGTGAACAAATCGAGAAAGGCCCAGAACGGATGCTTGCCGCCATCGACCCCGGCCTGCTCCGCACGCAGGCTGCGTGCCGCGGCAGCCGGACTCACGCCGGTATAGGACAGCAGCACCGGCAACAGCACCAGATTGGTGAAGATGAGCACCGCCACACCGAGGCTGGCCGCCAGCGCCAAGTCCTGGATGACCGGAATGCGGATGATCATCAGCACCGCAAAACCCACCGCGTCGGCCAGCAGCGCGGTCAGGCCGGCGAGGAAGAGGCGACGGAAAGTGAGGCGGGCCGCCACCCACTTCGGCGCACCGCGGCCGATGTCCTGCATGATGCCGTTCATCTTCTGCGCGCCGTGGCTCATGCCGATGGCAAACACCAGGAAGGGCACCAGAATCGAGTACGGATTCAGTTCGAAACCGAGCAGCGGCAGCAGACCGAGCAGCCACACCACCGCCACCAGCGAACAGGCCATCACCAGCCCGGTGCTGCGCACGCAGCGGGTGTAGCCGTACAGCACCGCGCTGCAGATGGCGATGGCGGTCGCGAAGAACACCAGAATCTGCTGCAGGCCCTCGATCAGGTCGCCTGCCACCTTGGCGAAGCCGGTGATGTGGATGCGCACCGTGTCCGACGCGTACTTCGCGCGCAGTTCCTCGAGTTTCGCGTTCAGTGCCTGATAGTCCAGCGGACGGCCGCTGTTGAAGTCCCGATCGAGCAGCGGCACCTGCAGCACGCTGGACCGGAAGTCGGACGCCACCAGCTGGCCGATCTGACCGGACCGCTCGATGTTGCCGCGCAGTTCCGCCAGCTTTTCCGGCGAACCGTCGAAGCCGTCGGGCATGACCGGGCCGCCATCCAGCCCCTGGTCGGTCACCGCCACCCAGCGCACCGCCGACATGTAGAGCGACTTCATGTAAGCGCGATCGACGCCCGGCAGCAGGTAGACCTCGTCGTTGATCCGGCGCAGCGTGTCCATGTAGGCCGGATCGAGAATGCTGTCGCCTTCGGTGGCGACCACGATGCGCAGTACGTTGCCGGAGCCGGCCAGCTGCTTTTCGTAGGTGCGCAGGTTCTGCACGTACGGATGATCGGTCGGCAGCATGCGCTCGAAACTGGCCGACAGCTGCAGCCGCGTGGCCTGATAGCCCAGCAGCAGCGTGGCCAGCGCGCACAGCGCGATCACCAGCAGCCGGTTATTGAAGAACAGGCGCTCGGCCCGGCTGCCGGACTGCGCATCGAAGCCGTCGCGCCCGGCCGCGGCGAAGGCGGCCGCATCCTGATTCGGCGTCGGCATCACGGTTGTTCACTCCTGTTTGCGGCCGAAGCCAGTTGAATCACGCGCACGCCGCGCGGCCCGACAGTGACGAGCCGCTGCGGGTCGAGCGCCACGACAGCCGACAGCGGTGGCTGCTTGCCCTGCAGCAGGTCGACGCGGTCGGACACGCCGGCCTGCATGCGCACCTCACCCGCCTGACCGACCATCACGATGCGGCCATCGGCCAGCGTGGTCGCGCCGGTCCAGGCACTGTCTGCACCGCCGCTCACGTCGGCCCAGGTCCTGCCATGGTCGGCCGATGCGAAAGCACGGCCCTGCAGACCGAACACCACGAGCTGGCCCTGCGGGTTGCCCACGACACCGAAGTAGCTGCCGTCATACGGCGTCTTCAGCGCCTCGAACCGGGCACCACGGTCGTTCGACGCGAACACGGCTCCGCGCTCACCGACCACGTACAGACGGTCACCGATCAGCCGGATGCCGTACAGATGATTGCCGTCGGGGTTGGGCAGACGCGAGGACGCACGCGTCCAGTGCGCGCCGCCGTCGGCGGTGTGCAGCAGCAGGCCGAATGCGCCGAGCGCGAAACCTTCGTTCTCGTCGAGGAACAGCACGTCCAGCAGCGGGTCGCCCGGATTCGGCGCCGGCGAGGGTTCGGCGTCGGCGGCCGACGCCTCCTGCGGCAGATCACCGATCTGGCGTCCATCGAGCTGGCGAACCCAGGTCCGGCCGGCGTCGCCAGTCGCCAGCACCACGCCGCTGTGACCGACCGCCCATCCCTTCTGCGCATTCGCGAAGTGCACCGCGGTCAGCGTCACGCTGACCGGCACCGACGCCTGCTGCCAGCGCGCGCCGCCGTCGTCGCTGAACAGCAGGATGCCGTTCTCGCCTGCGACGAAAACCCGCTCCCCGACCCGTGTCGCGGCGATCAGGACCGACGCCGGCGCACTGGACACCATCGCGGCCTTGCGTGCCAGCGGGTCCAGCGGATCGAGCGCCTCCGGCGATGCCCCCTGGATGGCTGCAGCCACACCGGCCATCGCACCCAGCGAGGCCAGCAGCAGCGCGCCGCGCTTCAGCGCAAGCGAATACGAAAGATCTTTCATTGATGTTCTCCAGGGCCGGATGCCGCATCGCGCGGGCGATGTTCGACGTACTCGACCACCAGTCCGTCCGGGTGCTCGATCACCATGGCCCTGCCGGTGACGACTTCGCTCAGCGGCACGACCACGCGGCAGCCCAGCGCGCTCAGGGTCGAGTGGAAGGCATCGATGCCACTGACCAGATAGGCGGCGCCGGCGGCAGGAATCGACGGGCGGATGCGCGGATGGCAGGCCACCAGCAGCATCCGGCCGATGCCCACGATGCGCAGCTGCCCGTCCAGCAGGTTCAGGTCCAGGCCGACCGGCGCATCGAGCAGGCGGGTGTAGAAGCCGGTCGCCGCATCGAGCTGGTCGATGAGAAGGTCCTTCCTCACGAGCACGTCCAGAACCTTCATGACCCCTCCCGCAGGCTCGGCGCGTGGCGGTGGATGACGGCACTCATTGCGCCGGACGGAACCACTGTTCGAGATAGCCGAGGATGGCGGCCCCTTCTTCCGGCACGCAGCTCATGCCGACATAGAGATCGGGGCGCACCAGCACCAGACGGCCTTCGGCACCGATGCCGTAGCGCGCGCGGATTTCGCCGGTTTCATCGGCCACCCGGTGATCGAAGTCGAAGCCGAGCTCGTCGCCCCGCCCCGCGGACAGGGCCGTCGCCTTGGTCGCCCGGTCCGGGTCCGGATGTTCGGCCATCCGCTCGGCCGCCCCGGGAATCAGGCAGGCCAGCACCTGGCCCGGGTAGCGGCGGTCCATCTCGTCACGCAGCCTGCGTCCGATGGCCAGATGGGATTCACCGTCCGCACCGGGCACCACCAGCAGCGTGAAGCGTGGATGCCTGAACACGTCGTACAGGCGTTTCTGCGGCTCGCGCACCAGCAGCGCATCGGGTGCACGCTCGCCCGCACGGGGGCCCGCAACCGCGTGCAGCAGCTGCGGCACGACCGACACGTCGCGGTAGTTGTGCGACAGGCCGGACACCAGCGCGATCGTGCGCGCCTCCCAGCCCTCTTCCTGCGTGTAGTGATAGCGCTCCTCCGGTTCGATGCCGAATCCCATCACGATTTCGTGGGTGGACATCGCGCCTTCGGTGATCTGTTCGCCTATCGGCTTGCGCTCGCGTTCATAGCTGTCCAGCACGCTTTCGGAGGCCTGCCCCTTGAACACCGCCGCAAGCTTCCAGCCGAGGTTGAAGGCGTCCTGCATGCAGCCGTTCATGCCCTGACCACCCGACGGCGAATGCACGTGCGAAGCGTCGCCGCAGATGAGCATGCGGCCGTTGCGGTAGCGGTCGGCAATGTTGTTGCGGATCGCCCAGGCAGTCGCCCACTCCGGTTCGCCGATCCGCATGCCGATGCCCAGCCTGTCGGCCACCGTCTGGAAGGCCTCGCGCGGATTGTCGGCATGCACGAAGGCGCCGCTCGGTTCGCTCATATAGATGCGCCAGCAGCGTCCGGGCAGCTTGGTGCAGTTCATGAACAGCGACTTGTCGAAGAAGTAGTTCATCCAGCGATCGTCGAAGGTCACATTGCTCAGTTCGACATCCATCATCGCCATGGCGGCCACTTCCTCGCCCGGAAAATCGATGCCCGCGGCGCCGCGCACGAAGCTGCGCACGCCGTCGCAGCCGACCACCCACGGATGGCGGCACGTTTCGGTCGATCCGTCCGGCAGCGCGATGCGGGCCTCGACCTGCGGGCCGTCCTGCGCGAGGCCGACCAGTTCGGTGCGGTACTCCGGCTTCAGGCTGTACTGCGAGAACAGGTGCTCGCGCAGCACCTGCTCGAAATCGTTCTGGTTGATCTTGTAGTAGAAGGCGAACCGGGTCGGCAGCACCCGGTAGTCGGTACGCGGCTGCGCGTCTTCCGCCAGATGCGGAAAGTGGTAGATGTTGCCCGGGCACTGCAGGCAGACCTCTTCCAGCCGGTGGGCGATGCCCATGTGTTCGAACATTTCCATCGACCGCGCATGCACCGTCATCGCCCGCGTGGTGTGCGATGGCCCCTTGCGCTTCTCGATCAGCCGCACCGGCACGTTGCGACGCATCAGTTCATGCGCCAGGATCAGTCCGGTCGGCCCGGCGCCGACGATCAGTACGGAATTTTCATTGCTGCTCATGCTGCACTCCCGAATACACACTCAGTTGATCGGTCCGGTTGCGGCCCCGCCGTCCGGCAGGGCCTGAACCGACCGGATCACCGCACCCCGCGACGCGACAGCGATTCCGGTGTGTAGTAGCTCGGCGGCAGCGGATCGATCACCTGGATCTGGTTCTGCTGGTCGCTCATCGTGGTGTAGGAGTAGGTGCCCTTGATCAGGTCCAGCGTGGTGTAGGTTTCCTGACCCACGGCCGGAATCTCGTACTGGACCCAGGGAAAGCCGTAGCTGGTGTGCCACAGCGCGCCCTGCGCGTCCCAGGTGTTGCCGATGGCGGCGATGTAGGTGTCCTCGTCGAGGTAGAGCCGGCGCTTCGGGCGCACATCGCGCTTGCCGGCGCGCACCGTTCCTTCGAGCACCCACACGCGGTGAACCTCCCAGCGCACCAGATCCGGATTCACGAAGTGCTTGGCCATCGCGTCCTCCGGCTTGGCCGCCACCAGGCGGTTGTTGTTGTACGGGATGATCAGCTCCTTCTTGCCGGCGATCTTCCAGTCGTAGTTGGTGGCCGGACCGAACCACACGAACACCTGGTCGAAGAAGTCGACGCCGGACGCCACGAAGTTCGGCGTATCGCAGCAGATGGTCGGCGCACGACGCACCCGGCGCTGGCCCACCAGGTACTGCCAGGCCGGCCGGGTGTTATCGAGCTGGTCGTAATACATGAGCATCTCGCCGGCACGGATCGAGGGCGACTCCACCGACTGCAGGTTCTGGTAGTAGGCACCGCCGTTGCTCTTCAGATGTTCCGGCGACAGGCCCCTGGTGTAGTAGGGAATCGTCACTTCGTTCAGCGCGCCGCTCGCCAGCGAAGCAGTGCCGTTGGTATCCACGGTGTAGGTGCGGAAAGCCTGGCGGTAGCCCTGCGAGCGCACGCGCAGCGAGTGATTCCACAGCAGCTCGGCGCCGGTCTTGGGCAGCGGGAACGGAATGCCGCCATAGGCATCGGTGACCGAATCGCCGTCCAGCTTCGCGCGGGTGGCGTTCTTGAACGTTTCGTCATACACCCACTGCGGTGCGGCCGCGCTGCGGTGGGTCGGATAGACGTTGATCCGGTAGTCCGGGTACTTCTTCAGCAGATACTGCTGACCTTCGTCCAGCCTGTCGGCGTACTGCGCCATATTGGCCGCGGTCACCGTAAACAGCGGCTTCTCGTCGGCGAACGGGTCGGGTCGCGGCTGACCGCTCTTGTAGCCCGCCGGCACCTTGGTGTAACCGCCGCTCCAGGCGGGAATGCTGCCGTCCTTGTTGCCGGCCTTTTCGGCGCCCAGCGGCGTCAGTTCGGACTTCAGCCTGGCGGCTTCGTCGGCGGTCACCGCCGCCCAGCCAGTGCCGGCCATCGACGCGGCCAGCAAGGCGGCCGCAAGTGTTTTGGTAGAAATCATGTGCAGTCTCCGGTGTTCTTAGAAGGTGCGCTGCAGCGAAACCGAGATGAAGTCGCGGTCCGCGTAGTTCTGCTTGAAGGTGAGGTTGGCGTCGGTGCCCAGCGCATTGCCGGCCTGGCCAACGTAGTGGGTGTAGTTGATGCCGCCGCGCCACACCTGCTGATAGACGCCTTTGACGCCGATCGACACGTCGCCGCCGTGCTCCACGCCGCCATTGAACAGCTGCACCACCGACGAATTGCCCTTGGGGTTGTAGCCAACGCCGATCGGCACCGACAGGTCGAGACCGGCCGCCACCTGGAACCACTGCGGCTCGAACACGAAGCGCAGGCCCCAGGCATCGCGCGAGGTGTTCGGATCCAGCTCGGCGGCATTCTTCGTGATGCTGGTACGGCGGTTCCACGCCAGTTCGGCGACCAGCGAGGCGTTGTCCCAGAACTTCGAGCGGTTCAGGAAGAAGATGCCGGACAGGTTGGCGTGTGCCGAATTGCCGATCGCATACAGTGCGTTGCGGTCGTTGTCGGCCACACCGGTCGGGCTCAGGTCGACCACCGGGCCGCTGACCAGCGGGGTATTGCGGCGGACAGAAAATTCACCGGCCAGATTGAAGTCGGCGATTTCGGTACTGAAGCTCACGCCGTAGGCGCGCACGCCTTCCGGATAGACCATCTGCAGGTCGCCGGCGACCGGGCGCAGATACACCTGGAAGTTCTTGTCGTGGTAGCGCACCGCGTAGAAGCCGAACTCGATGTCCTTGCCTTCCGGACGCCAGCGCAGCTGCACGCCACCCTGACCGGAGTTCTCGGCATTTCCGTCCTCGACGCGTGGCACGCCGATGCCCGGCGCGAACAGGAAGCGCTCGGTGCCCGGGCCCAGCACGTCAGCGCCGGAGAAGTAGCTGCCCACGCCAGGAATGCGGTTCTTGCGGAACTCGAACTGGTAGTAGGCACCGATCGACACGGTGTCGGTCAGCTGCAGCTGGCCGGACACCTGATTCACCGGCAGCACGATTTCCTTGAACTGCGAGTTCGGCACCGACAGCAGTTTCACCACATCGGTCGGCGACTGCGCCGCGGCAATGCCGTTGGCGCCGAAGAACAGGGTTTCGCCGTACAGGATGGAGTGGCGGCCCAGGCGCATGTTGGCGCGCTCGCCGGTGGCATAGACGAAGGCATCGAGCCATTCGGCACGTCCGCCGTGCAGGTCGCGGGTGGCATCGACGAACTCGCCGGCCGGCCGTGACAGCTGGTTGGCGGTGGCCGGCGAATTGTTGTCGTTGTCGCGCTGGTAGATGCTGTCATACCAGCCGGCGCCACTGACGCGCACGCCCATGTTGCCCTTGTAGCTCATGTCGAACTCGGACAGCAGATCGACCCGGTTCGAAATCATGCCGCGACCGAAATTGCGGTTGCCATCGTCCTGGTTGATGTCGCTGGTCAATAGCCGCGAGCGGTCCTCCAGGCGCCAGGCGCCCGAGTACTTCACCGTGTTGTCCCAACGCATCTTCACGTCCGGATTGCCGGTGTCGATGTCGAATGCCGCGGCCGGCTGCAGCCATGCCAGCCCGCACAGCGTGGCCAGCAGCGTGCGGCGCGGCCTGCGCGGCACATTTCGTATTGTGTTGTTCATGCCTCCTCCTTCTTTTGATGTGTGGCGCCACCGCGGCAAGAGCGCGGCAGGCCTGTCAGTGCTGCGTCGTGAGTCGTCCCTTCATCTGTCGTCGCCGGCCTGGGTGGAACGGCCGGCGTCCGGGTGCTGCAGGCTGCTGCGGATGGCCTCGCCGTGCTCGTCAAGCACCGGCGGTGGCTGGATGTCGAAGGCGCGCCGTCCGTCAAAGGACACCGGGAAACGGATGGTGCGGAACGGCCCCATCTGCGGGTGCCGGGCACCGACTTCGAGTTCGAGGTGACGCACCTGCGGGTCGGCGAGCACCTCGTCGGTGTCGTACATCGGCGCGTGCGGCACGTCCTGCGCCGCCAGCCGTGCGCACCAGGCCTCACGCGTGTCGGTGGCGAACACGCTGCGCAGCAGCGCGATCAGGTCGTCGTAGTGATGGATGCGCGCCTCGCGCGAACAGAAGCGCGGATCGCTGAAGATGTCCGGCCGGCCCATGGCTTCGGCCAGGCCTTGCCAGAACTTTTCCGGCGAGGACATGTGCAGCGCCAGCCACCGGTCGTCGCCACAGCGCAGCACGTAGGACTGCGACACGCTGGGCCGGCTGAACGGCCCCATCACTTCGCCTTCCGACAGGTAGTGGGTGAAGGCGTCGAGGTTGAAGTGGCACATCGCCTCCAGCATCGACACTTCGACCTTGCGGCCGGCGCCGGTGCGTTCGCGCTCGTACAGCGCGCCGAGAATGCCGAAGGCGGCGTAGTAGCCGGTCATCGCGTCAGCGACGGCCGGCCCCACGACGCGCGGATCCGCCGGGTTCACCAGCAGCTTCAGATATCCGCTCGCAGCCTGGGCGACCGTGTCGTAACTCGGCCGTTGTGCAGCCGGGCCGGTCTGCCCGAAACCACTGATGGCGCAGTAGATGAGGCGCGGATTCAGCGCGCGCAGGCGCGCCTCGCCCGCACCGAGACGTTCCGCCGCGCCGGGACGGAAGTTCTGGATGTACACGTCCGCGCTGCGGATGAGGTCGTCGAACACCGCGAGGTCGTCGGTGTTCTTGGTGTTCAGCGCGATGCTGCGCTTGTTGCGGTTATAGGTCTGGAAGTGCGGGCTGTAGAGGCCGCCCTTGAACGCGCGGAAGGGGTCGCCGGTTTCCGGCTGTTCCACCTTGATCACGTCCGCGCCCAGGTCGGCCAGGATCATGCCGGCCGCCGGGCCGGTGATGAAGGTGCCCTGTTCGATCACGCGCACGCCGTCGAGCACGCCGCTCATTCCGCTGCTCCGTCGCGTGCCGGCTCGCCGTCGTACTGCGCTTCGCGGGCGGCCTGGTAGGACAGCGCGAAACCGATCGAGCGCTGGAGCTCCTCGGTCAGATGCGCGATCAGGCCGGCGGTGCGCGCCAGGATAGGCACCCCCTTCAGTGCCTCCAGCGGAAAGCCGACGCCCAGCAGCAGCGCCGGAATGGCGGCCGACACATTGAGCTTGAGGTCCTTGCCGATCACGGCCGGAATCGCCCGCTCGACCGCTTCGGCGATCGCGACGTAGCGCAGGTCGATGCCGTGTTCGCGGGCCACCGCGAACAGCGCGTCAACACGCGGGTCACGCGCCTTGTGCTGCGGGTGGCCGTAGCCGGGAATGGGCTTCCTTTCGGCGCGCCAGGCCTGCACCACCTCGCGTGCCGCGGTGTCGATGTCGCCACCGGCGGCGCGCTGCTCGATTTCGTGGAACAGGCGGCCGGCGGTTTCCGACGCCCCGAGAATGACCGAGCCGCAGCCCAGAATGCCGGCCGCCACCGCACCCTGCAGCGCGTCGGGGGCGGCGGCCAGCGTCATCCGGCTGGCCTGCACGCTGGGCACCAGACCGTGTTCGGCGATGGCGACCAGCGTGGCGTCGAGCACGGCGGTGGCCGCGGGTGTCGCACGCCGGCCGGTCACCAGCAGATGGAAATACTCGGTGAAGCCGATGCGGCCGATCAGCTCGCCGCACAGGTCGGCGCCGCGCACCGTGATCGAATGTTCGTCCGAGGTCGAGATCGCGGTCCGCGGAATCGTTTCCTTGCCTATCTTCATCGTGAGGTCCTTTGCTGCCGCGCACGCCGGCGCGGCGTCGAAATCAGTCATGCACCGGCGCCAGCCGGAAGTCGTAGTGGGCCGACCAGTAGGGTTTGCGCATGCGCCGCCCGTCCGGCGCTTCGCCCGGTTGGTGACGGTCGAAATCAACGATCAGGCTGTCGCGCACGCCGAACGCCGCGTCCGAATCGAGGTAGTCGCTGCCGGCCACGAACAGCCGGGTGGCGAGGGGCACGAAGCCGTCTGCCGACACTTGCATGTGGAGGTGAGCCGGGCGGTTCGGGTGAGCGCCCACGCGTTCGAGCAGGCGGCCGACCGGGCCGTCCGCCGGCAGCGTCTGAGGCGCCGGACGGACCGACCAGAACCAGTAGCGCCCCTGATCGTCGGTCCGGAAGCGGCCTTGTGCGGGCATCGACGTGTCGCCGGTGCCGTCGCCGGAACACACCTCGAGCAGCGCACCGGCGATCGGCATGCCTTCGGTATCGGTGACGCGGCCGGCGTAGAAGGTGGGCTCGCCACGCACGCCCTCGGCGATGTCGGTACCGAGCGGACAGTCAGACCTGCCCTGCAGGCAGTACGGCCCCTGCACCGATGCTTCGGTCGCATCGGTGGCGCCGTTCGAGCGGTCACCGGCACGGGCCTGTGCCAGCGCGATCACCAGCATCGACACGCCCAGCGTGTCGGACAGCAGCGTGAACTCCTGGCGGCGGGCGGTGCAGGCCTGACCGGTGGCGGTCAGGAAGTCGATGGCGGCAGACCACTCTTCAGGCGTCAGATCGACCTCACGGACGAAGCTGTGCAGATGACTTACCAGCGCCCCCATTACGGTGCGCAGGCGTGCATCGCTGCAGCCGTCCAGCCGCGCCAGCACGGCACGGCTGAGGTCTTCGCCCACGGAGCGGGTCATTGCATCTCCTCCATCCTGTTGTCGCCGCGGTGCCGTCAAAGGGCCCGCGGTCATCTGTCAGTGGAGGATAGGCAGGCCGAACAAGATGTAGAAATGATGAATTTTCATCGTTACCATCTATGGCATCGATAGTTAAGACCTGACGCCGCAAAGCCATGGAACTGCGACACCTGCGCTACTTCGTTACGCTGGCCGAGTGCCTCAACTTCACGCGCGCCGCCGAACGGGTGCATGTCACGCAATCGACGCTGTCGCACCAGATACGCCAGCTCGAGGAAGAGCTGGATCAGCCGCTGTTCGAGCGCGTCGGCAAGCGGGTCATGCTGACTGACGGTGGCGAGCGCTTCCTCGAATACGCCATCCAGGCGCTGGGGGCGGTGGACATGGGCATCGGCGCGCTGAAGGAATCGTCGGCCGACCTCGCCGGCGAGGTGCGCGTGGGCGCCACCCACACCTTCAACCTCGGCTTCATTCCGGAATGCGTGGCCACCTTCCTGACCCGGCACCCGACCGCGCGCGTCATCGTCGAGGAACTGTCGGCCGACGACATCAGCGCAAAGGTGAAATCAGGCGAGCTGGATCTGGGCATCGCCTACCGCCCGGCCACGCCGGACGATCTGTGGTTCGAGCCGCTGTACAACGAGGAAATGGTGCTGGTGGTGGCCGAAGATCATCCGCTGGCGCAGCGCAAGCGCGTGCGTCTGGTGGAACTGCACCGCCAGCAGCTGGTGCTGCTGCCGCGCGAATTCGCCACCCGGGTGATGCTGGACGAATGCTTTCGCGCCTGCGGCGCCGAGCCTCAGGTCGTGGCGGAGATGAACACCATTGCGCCGATGCTGGGCCTGGTGGCGCGCACGCAGATCGGTTCGGTGGTCGCCGCCAACGCGGTGACGCCGCAGTCCGGCCTGCGCCGCATCCTGCTGGAAAGCCCGACGCCGATCCGCACGCCGGGCATCCTGTGGAAGCGGGGCAAGAACCAGCAGGCGAGCGAAATGCGCTCCTTCTCGTCCATCGTGCGCAAGCTGGCGCTGAGCCGCAGTCTGAAGCCGCAGCTGACCGCGCGCTGAGCGGTCGGCGCTCAGCGCCGACGCTTGGCCGCGTACATCGCGGCGTCGGCGATCAGCAGCAGATCCTTCGCGCTGTCGCCGTTTTCCGGCCAGCGGGCGATGCCGATGCTGGCGCCGACCGTCAGTTCGTGGCCGTCCATCGTCACCGGCCGCGCCAGCACGTCGCGGATCTTGTCGGCCACCGTCTCGGCGTCCTCCATGCGGCGCACGTCGGCCAGCAGCACGACGAACTCGTCGCCGCCGATGCGCGCCACCGTGTCGGCCTCGCGCACGCACAGGCGCAGGCGCTGCGCCACGTCATGCAGCAGCACGTCGCCAGCGGCGTGGCCCAGTGTGTCGTTCACTTCCTTGAAACGGTCGAGGTCGAGGTAGAGCAGGGCGAGCCTGCCCTTGGTGCGCCGCGCGGCGGCGATCGCCGTTTCGATGCGGTCATGCAGCAGCGCGCGATTGGGCAGGCCGGTCAGACCGTCGTACTGCGCCATGCGGCGCAGTCGCGTCTGCAGTTGCATGCGTTCGAGCGCGGTGGCGATCTGGGTGGCGACGAAATTCAGCAGTTCGCGGTCGCGTTCGGTGAACACTGCGGCGCCCGGGGCGCGTTTCAGCGCCAGCGCGCCGAGGCAGCCGTCGGCCGACACCAGCGGCGCGCCGAGCCAGGTCTCGCCGCGTTCGCCCGCCATCAGTCGGGTTTCGCCGCGCGCTACCACGTCGGCACAGAAATCGATACACCGCGACGGCAGACCGTCGACCGGATCGCCGTGCGCGTCGGCCGCGTAGGCGATGTTGAGCGCGCCGTCGATCTCGTTGCGCACGCCCACCATCATGCGCTCGGCCGGCAGCAGGTCGGCGACGATGCGATGCGCGCGTGCCAGCAGGTCGAACAGGTCGGTCGCCACGTGCGCCGCCTCGGACATCGCGTACATCGCCGCCTGCATGTCGCCAGCACGCTTGCGTGCAGTGATGTCGTGCGCGATCGCCACGCGCAGCCGTTCGCTTTCCGACCAGCGCGCCGACCACAGGATGTGCACGATGGCGCCGTCCTTGCGCACGTAACGGTTCTCGAAGCTGAGCTTGGGGTCGCCCGACATGATTTCGGCCGCCGCGCGCAGCGTGCGTTCGCGGTCTTCCGGCAGCACCAGGTCGATCATCCGGCGGCCGATCACCTCGTCGCAGCTGTAGCCGAAGATGCGCTCGAAGGCGGCGCTGACAAATACGAAGTGCCCGAACTCGTCCACGACGCATACGGCGTCGAGCAGGAGGTCCATTACGGCTTCGAGTGGGGCGGTGCGTCGTCTGTCCATGACCGGGAAAATACCGCGGGCGGCCGATGCGGCGCACGATTTTCGGTCAATTTGCGCAAACCGGGTGAACGATGTGCGCCGTCGCCGCCGATAGTCTGAACGGACCACGAGCGGCGGCGTCGCGCAGATGCGGCCTGTAATGTCGGCAAACAACACTGTGCGGCCTTCGCATTTCCGTATCGCGCCGACCGTACATGACCACGTCCCCGACCAGCCGCCGCAAGTTCATCGGCACCCTCGGCGCCGCCGCGCTCGCCGCGCCGGCCCTTCTTTCCGGCTCGACCGCGCAGGCCGCCGCCGCGCCCTTCGTTCATGGCATCGCCAGCGGCGACCCGCTGGCCCGCCGCGTCATCCTGTGGACCCGCATTACCGCGCCGGGCGACGCCCAGCCGCGCGTGTTCTGGGAAGTGGCGACCGATGCCGCGTTCAGCCGTGTCGTGCGCAGCGGCCTGTTCCGCACCAATGCGACGCGCGACTTCACGGTGAAGATCGACGTCGATGGCCTGCGCCCGGACACGCGCTACCACTACCGCTTCACCTACGGCAGCCAGCGCTCGCCGGTCGGTCGCACGCGTACCTTGCCCGAGGGCGCGGTCGACCAGGTGAAGCTCGCTGTTTTTTCGTGCTCGAACTTCCCGGCCGGCTACTTCCACGCCTACGCCGAAGCGGCGCGCATGGACGACCTCCATGCCGCGCTGCATCTCGGCGACTACATCTACGAATACGGCCGCGGCGGGTATGCCACCGACGACGCCGCAGCGCTTGGCCGCGAAGTGCTGCCGGCGGGCGAGTGCATCACGTTGGCCGACTACCGCACCCGTCACGCGCTGTACCGCGGTGATCCCGGCCTGCAGGCGCTGACCGCCGCGGTGCCGCTGATCGCGGTCTGGGACGATCACGAGGTGTGCAACAACACCTTCGTGTCCGGCGCCGCCAATCACACGCCGGCCACCGAAGGCCCTTACGCCGACCGTCGCGCTGCTGCGCTGAAGGCCTATCACGAGTGGCTGCCGGTGCGTACGCCGGACACCGCCGACCTGCGCCGCATCTACCGCTCCTTCGACTTCGGCGACCTGCTGTCGCTGCACATGCTGGAAACCCGCCTGCTGGCGCGCACCGAACAGCTCGCCTTCGGCGATTTCGTCGGCCCCGACGGCATCAATGCCGACGCACTGCGCGCGGCGATCGGCGACGACAGCCGGCAGATGCTGGGCAGCGTGCAGCAGGCCTGGCTGGAACAGCAGATGGCCGATTCGACGGCGACCTGGCAGGTGCTGGGCCAGCAGGTGCTGATGGCGCGCGCCGAAATTCCGGCCGCCATCGCGCTCGACCAGATCTCGATCGCCAACTGGATCGCGCTGAACGACAAGGCGGCGACGCAGCCGGAGGCGCTCACCCGCGCCGAGCGCTACATCCTCGGCCAGCCGTCGATCCCGCGCAGCACCGACGCCTGGGGCGGCTACGAGGCGGCGCGCGAGGCGGTCTATGCCGCCGCCCGCCGCCTCGACAAGAACCTGGTCGTGGTCGCCGGCGACACGCACAACGCCTGGGCAAGCGACCTGGTCGACGCCGCCGGCAACCGCATCGGCGTCGAGTTCGCCACACCTGGCGTGTCCTCGCCCGGCATGGAAGTCACGCGCCGCACCGACGCGCCCGAGGTGGTCGCGCAGTGGATGGTCGACACCATTCCCGACCTCAAGTACGCCGAAACCGGTCACCGCGGTTTCATGGTGCTGACCGCCACGCGCGATGAGTGCCGCGCCACCTGGTACTTCGTCAGCACCGTCAAGTCCCGCCAGTACACGCTCAGCGAAGGCGCCACCGTGCGCACGCTGCCCGGCAGCGCCCAGCGCGCGCTGTTGCCGCTTGCCTGAACACGAACCCACAGCACCTCACGGAGAACGACACCATGATCCACCGCACCCTCGCCACCGCCCTCGCTGTTGCCTTCGCTGCACTCGCCACTCCGGCCCAGGCCGCCGTCATCGTCACGCTCGAACGCGACGCTTCCGGCCTGTTCGACAGCTTCGAGTACTTCCAGGACTTCGACACGCTGGCCTCGGCCAACGGCAGCAGCAACGTCGCCTGGAGCAATGACAGCACCATCGCCGGCTGGTCGCTGTTCGATTCGGCCAAGGTGGCCAAGACCTTCTACCGCGCCGGCAACGGCAGCGACGCCGGCGGCTACTTCTACAGCTACGGCCAGAACGCCGACAGCGACCGCGCGCTCGGCGCGCTCGGCTCCGGCGGCGCCTACTGGGGCTCGCCGGCTTCCAGCGCGCTGTCGGGCTACGCCGCGGCCGCCTTCCGCAACGACAGCGGCGCCACCATCGAAGGCGTCAGCGTGTTCTGGGATGCCGAGCAATGGCGCGTCGGCGAATCCAACCAGGGCAGCGATACGCTGGACTTCCGCTACGGTTTCGGCGACAGCTTCGGCAGCGTGAGCACCTGGATCAATCCGGGCAGCGCGTTCAAGTACAACTCGACGGTGACCAACGCCGCCTCGACCGCCGGCTTCGCCACCGACGGCAACGCCAATGCCGTACTGCGCGGCGGTGACATCGCGCTCGAGTGGGAAGCCGGCCAGACGCTGTGGATCACCTGGATCGACTACAACAGCGCCGGCTTCGATCACGGTCTGGCCATCGACAACGTGTCGCTGAGCGTCGCCATCCCGGCCGTGCCGGAACCGGCCTCGATCGCGCTGCTGGCCGCCGGCCTCGGCATCGTCGGCGCAGCCGCGCGCCGCAAGCGCGCCTGAGCGGATGGTGGTGATGACCTCGATACGCGCTTCCCTGCTCGCCGCCGTACTCGGCGCGTCTGCGCTGCCGGCCACGGCCGACATCGCGGTGGCGCCGGACGCTGCCGGGCGCTTCGTCTACGTGCAGAACTTCGACACGCTGGGCGCCACCAGCCGCGCCTTCGACTGGCGCGACAACGACACGCTGCCCGGCTGGCGGCTGCTCAACTTCGTCGAACAGCCGCTGGTGACGCCGACCTACCGCGGCGACACCGGTGACGATGCCGGCGGCAGCTTCTACAGCTACGGCCTCGAAGGCGACCGCAACCGCGCGCTCGGCGCGGTCGGCACCGGCGGCAGCTACTTCGGCACGCCGGCTGCCGGCCAGCTCGCCGGCTACATCGCCGTGTCCTTCCGCAACGCGGGCGGTCGCGGCATCGACGCGGTGCGCATCGCGTTCGAAGGCCAGCAGTGGCGGCAGGGCGCCAGCGACGATTTGAACGTGCTGGTGTTCGAGTACGGCGTCGGCGAGGAATTCGGCCATGTCGACTGGGTGCGCCCGGGCGCCGGCTTCGATTTCGAATCGCCGTCACCACTGATCCTGACGCCGAGCGGCGCACCGGTCTTCGGCCGCGACCCGCTGGCGAAACAGGCGCTCGGCGGCATCATCACGCCGGCATGGACAGCCGGCAGCCGGCTATGGCTGCGCTGGGTCGTACGCAACAACTACAGCTTCGATCACGGCCTGGCGATCGACGACGTGAAGGTCGAGGTGGAGCGCTTCTGATCGCAGGCGCGTGCCGGTCGACGGCCGGCACGCACTGCCTGACTCAGGCCTTCTTCACGAACTCCGATTTCAGCTGCATCGCGCCGAAGCCGTCGATGCGGCAGTCGATGTCGTGGTCGCCCTCGACCAGACGGATGGACTTCACCTTGGTGCCCACCTTCAGCACCGACGACGAACCCTTTACCTTCAGGTCCTTGATCAGCGTGACGCTGTCACCGTCGGCCAGCACGTTGCCGTAGGCGTCCTTCACCACGCGCGCCTGATCGGTGGCTTCGGCGGCCCGCTGCGGCCACTCGTGCGCGCATTCCGGACAGACGTACATGCTGCCGTCCTCGTAGGTGTATTCGGAACTGCACTGCGGACATTTCGGAAATGAACTCACGGCCTACCCATTCATGATCGGTTTATCGCCCGCGGACTGCGGGGGCCGTCATTGTGCACTGCCGCTGCGTCGGAGCCGTTGCGCCAGCGCAAACCGGCCGGTCGCGCTCAGCCGCCGCGCACCATCGCCATGATCTGCGCGGCGTCCAGGCCGGATGCGCGCTGGCGCATCTGCGGCAGGTAGTCGGCCTGCAGTTTCTTCGCCGGTTCCAGCATCTGCCGGAAGCCCTGCTGCAGCGCCGCTGCGCTCATCTGCCGGCCGCCGGCGTAATAGCGTTTGGCGATGTGACCGAGCGCGTAGGTGCTGGCGAACGAGAAGGCCATGCCGGTGGCGGTGCGGCCGAGACCGCCGACGGTCTTGCCGGCCATCTTGCCGAGCAGGCCGCCGAGCAGCTTGCGGCCGAACTGCTCGAGGTATTGCGAGGTGAGGCCGACGCCGACCGTGGCGAGGAATTCCTTGATGTGGCCCTGGTCGAGTTCGTAGCCGTGCGCGCGGCCGATGCGATAGACCATCTTGATCTGCAGCGGAATGATGGCGACCGAGGCCCAGGTCTGCGGCAGCAGTTCGAGCGCGCCATTGAGGATGGCGTAATTCAGGATGGTCTTGTCGAGTTCGGCGTCCGAGGGCGCCGGCTGCGCGGCAGCGACCGTTGTGGACGCAGCGATCGTGGCGGGCGCGTACGCGTCGAGGTCGGCCAGCGCGTCGGCCTTGCTTTCGGCGTCGGCCACCCGGGCGTCGCCGTCGAGACAGAGCTGACGCTTCAGGTCGGCGAGGAAGGCGCGTTCTGTGTCGCACTGGCGGCCGTCTGCGTCGCAGATGCACAGTGCCATTTCGTAGGCGAACTGGCGCTGGCCGAGGTCTTCCAGCGCCGAGGTCGCGTCGCGTAAGGTCACCCGCTTGAGCAGCACGTCCTGGTAGAGACGCGGCAGGTCGGGCGCCTGCGTGCCCAGTGATTCGGCAAAACGGCGTACGTGGTCGCGCTCGCGGTCGTCCTTGACGCCATCGGCGAAGGCCGCGAACAGGGCAATGGTGAGCAGAGCGTTGTCAGGTGTCATGAAACGGCATCCTTATCGATTTGAGTTCACAGCGACGCTGTGAGCCCCGACCGGCGGACGCGGTTCCGTGATCGGCCGGCGCCGAAACCGCTGCTTACATGATGGCGGCGTGCTGCGCCGACGGCACCGGACTTCACATGCACCAAACCGAACGCGACCGCCTGCGCGATGTCGTGCAGCGCATCCTTGATCACTGCGACCGACAGCACGATGCGTGCATGCCGGCGATGCATCGGGCCGGGCTCGATGAAGATGCGCGATGACCGGATGGATGGTGATCGCCAGTTCGATCAACGGCACGATCTTCACTGTGGTCGGGTGACCGGCGCTGCCGGCATAGCCACTGAAGTCGACCTCCTCGAAAAGCGGGCCGGCGATGAACCCGGCTCCGCTGCCCCGCCATCCGGCGTGTGACCACTTTCAGCGGGCGCCAGCCCGGATTGAGGCATGCATACGTGGCCGGCTCCGGACGCGCGGAACGTCCTGTATCAGAGCGTGACGCCGGTCACGGTGACCGCGGCCGCCGCCAGCAGCCAGCTCGCGATCCGCCGCAGCAGTGCGGTGTCCAGCGTGCGGCTGGCGTCCTGGCCGGCGCGGCCCAGGCCGACCACGAACAGATGGGCCGGCAGCGCGATCGCCAGTAGCGTGGCGATCACCAGTCCGGCGCTGTCGCCGGTCTCGCCGCCGAAACGTGACCACAGCAGTGGCCACACCGCAGCGGAAAAGGCGCCGGCCAGCGCGGCGGTGATCGGGGTGGCGGTGATGTTCATGACAAGATCCGAGCGAAGTGAATCGAAATGGAAGCGGTTATCGGCTGCCGCGCACACGGGCACTCACTCCGCGTCTGCCGACCGCTTAGGATCACTGAAGCCGCAGCGGCGTCGCGAGGCCACTATGCTGTCAAGACCGGCGGGCGGCAGATCCCCGGATGTCAGGAACGCCGCACGAGCCCGCATCGAACTCGACAGATAGGCGTCGAACCTTTCGACCGTCAGCGCGGCCATGGTCCCGCAGCGTCGTGCGAACCGCCTGCGGCCAATCGACGCACACCGAGCCTGCGCGGTCTGTCTCCACATCCTCATACCCCTCCCTGCCCGACGGGCGTCGCCACTGAAGCGAGCGAGCGCGCCGCCACGCCGAGATCGCGCCAGTTCTCCGGGTGGCAGGTGAACAGCAGGATCTGATGGCGCAGCGCGGCATCGAACAGCACCCGCTTCATCCGATCCAGCCGCGCGGCGTCGCTGTGCACCAGCGCGTCGTCGAGGATGATGAGCGTGGGGCGGCCGGCTTCGCGCAGCAGGTCGGCGTAGGCGAGGCGGGCGATCACGCCCATCTGTTCGCGCGCGCCGAAACTGAGCGCGTCGACGTCGCCGCTCTCCACACCGCCTGCGATCTCTCGGGTGAGCGGGCCCGGGCTCAGGCTGTCGTCGATCGCGATGCGCGCACCCGGAAACAGCAGGCCGAGGTAGTGATTCAGATGCTTCTGCAGCGGTGCCTGCAGGCGCTGGGTCAGCGCGCGACGCTTGTCGCGCAGCCGGCCGAGCAGCAGGTCCAGCGCACGGGCGCGGCGGGCCAGCTGCTCCTGCCGGCGTTCGGCCGCGGCGAGGTCGCGCGCGAGGGCGGCATGCCGTTCGTCCAGGCCCTGGGCGCCAGCCGCTTCCAGTTCGATCTCCAGCCGGGTGATTTCGTCGCGCCGCTGGTCGCGGGTCTTCTCGGCGATTTCGGCGCTGCGGTCCAGCCGCTGCACGTCCTGTTCCAGCGCCTGCGGGCGGGCCGCCTCGAGCTGCCGCGCCAGCGCCTCGACCCGCTGCGCCTGGGCCGCCTGCCGGGCAAGTTCGTCGGCCAGTGCGCGCTGTGCCTCCGCTCGTTGCTCCGCACGACCCGGATCGTCGAGCCTCGCCCGGGCCGCTGCCGCCTCGCTCTGCGCGGCTTCGAGCACTGCCTGCGCGGCCGCGCGGCGGCTGACCACCTCGCCCAGCTGGCGTGCCGCCTCGGCCAGCGACTGACGCGCCCGCTCTTCGGCCCCTTCAGCCTCGACCACCGACGGCAAGTCGGCCGCGTCGGCGGCGCCCTGGGCCTCGGCGGTCAGTGGCGTCAGCCGCTGGGTCAGTTCGGCCACCCGGCCGATGAGCACGCTGCATTCGGCGCGCAGCGCATCGATGCCGCGCGGCGCCAGCGCCTTCACGGTCGCTTCAGCCGCCTTCAGGTCGGTCAGCTTCTGGGCATGCAGCTGCTGGCGCGCTTCGGCGGCCTCAAGCGAGACGAGACCGAGCCGGGCCAGCGCACTGCCGTGACGATCGGCCAGTTCCGCAGCTTCGCGCGCCAGCGCGGCGGCATCGCTGCCGCCCGGTTCGATGCGCAGCCGACCGTGGCCGGGCAGAGTGATCGTTGTCGCTTCAGGCAGCAGTCGCTCGCCGCTGCCGGTCAGGATCTCGTCGGCGATGCGCAGTTCGCGGCCGTCGTCGAGCGCGAAGCGCAGCCGGGTGGCGAGTGCTGCACGACGGATGTCCAGTTCGCGCAGGCGCCTTGCCTGTTCGCGCAGCGCGGTGAGATCGGCCGCGCGGATTTCGCAGGCGGCGGCTTCGGCCTGCAGCGCGAGTACGCGCGCCTGTGCCGCCTCGGCCTGCGCACTGGCGGCTTGCGCTGCCTCGGCCTTGCGGCGTGCGTCATCGAGTTCGCGGCTGACCTGCTGCAGGTTGTCGCGGATGCGCGCCTGTTGCAGCCGGCGGCGTGCGGTTTCATGCGCCTGCGTTGCCTCCCGTTCGCGCTGTTGCCAAGGCCCCGCCAGTGCCTGCACCGCGTCCAGCGCACGCTGCGCGACGGACACCGCTTCGGCCCGGCGCGCGGCATCGGCCGCGTCCGCGTCGAAAGCCGCGAGCTGGCCGCGCAAGAGCTCGACCTGCCGCGCCAGCCCCTGCGCCGACAGGCGTTCGCCCTCGAGTCTCGATTGCAGTGACTGCGCCTCGGCCAGCGCCGCGCGCGCTTCCGCCGCCTGCGCGCGCAGTGCCAGCCAGGGACGCTCGGCGGCATCCGTGGCGTGCTCGGCGCGGAGCAGTGCCAGCCGGTCTACCTTCTGCCGACTGTCCTGCAGCGTGGTTTCGACCGCCGCCTTCTCTGCTGCCAGTTGCGAGCACAGCAGCTGGGCTTCCAGCCAGGCGCCGCGCGGCCGGTCGGAGGACGGGGTGAGCAGTTCGTTGCGCAGCTTCTCCACTTCGGCGGTGATGTCGTCGCCGTCGCCGCCCGCGATTTCACCGAGCGAGGCGGTGAGCACGCTGCGCAGATGATCGGTGGCGTGGGATACCGCATCGCGCAGCTCCTGCGCGCTGCCCTGCTCAATCCACAGCAGGCCGGGAATGCCCCAGTGCTCGGCCTTGCTGGCGCCCTTGGACGCGAAGGCGAAACCCAGCCGCTCGGCGAGGAAGTCCTCGGCCTCGGCGCCGTCGAAGGCGCGCTCGCCGTACTGCAGCGTGCATCGCTTCCGGCCGAGGAAGCGCTTGTTCAGGCGGCAGTCGCGGCCGTCGAGTTCGAAATCGAGTTCCACTTCGGGCGAGGCACCCGGATCGCTCCATGGGCGCAGATGCTCGACCGTGCCGGAGCGGTGGCGCTCGAAGAAGGCGGCGCGCAGCGCGGCGACCAGCGTGCTCTTGCCGGCTTCGTTGGGACCGGCGAACAGATTGAGACCGGGGTCGAGGTCGCGCAATTCGAAGGGCTGGTGGAAGCGGCGGAACTGGTCGACGCGGAGGCGGCTGATCTTCATCGCGCCACTCCCGCGCGGCGCGCATCGAGCAGGCCGGCCAGCAGCACCAGCGCGTCGCGCGCGGTGTCGCCGTCGGCGCCGTCCTGCGCGGCGCGCAGATCGGCGATCACCTCGCCCAGGTAGCCCTCGGCGGCCAGTTGTTCGAGGTCGGCGGCGGTCGGTTCGATGCGCACGCGGTCGAGCTCGGCCAGCACGGCGCGTGCGCGGCCGCGCGCCTGCGTGATCGCGTCGCCGACCCGCTTCAATCCGTCGAGGTCGGTGCGGCCATCGATGTCGAGCTGCAGCACGTCGTCCGCTGCAAGCGTTCCGAGCAGTGCGCACAGCGCATCGACATCGCTCGCCACCTGCAGCGTGAACGCCTCGCTGCGCCAGCGGTAGCGGCCGGTATCCACCTGCGTTATCCGCGGCACGGCACCCGGCGCGTCGATGTCGACGATGAGCGCGCGGCCGGAATCGTTGTTGCGGAAGCGGTCGGTTTCCGGCGTGCCGCTGTACCAGCAGCGCGCATCGACCTGACGGCAGCCGTGCCAGTCGCCGAGCGCGAGGTAGTCCAGCCGCGCTTGTGCGGCGCGGTCGGCGGCAATCGGGTTGGCCGAATCGATGCCTTCGGCGAGCAGGCCCTGCACCGCCCCGTGCGCGATGCCGATGCGGAACGCACCGGCCGGCGTGTCGGCGGCGGCAAACCAGTCGGTCAGGTCGTTGTAGGTGTGGCGCTGGGTCAGCGGCGCCGGCAGCACGACGGCGTTCAGTCCGTCGAACTGCAGTGGCTCAGGGCGCAGGCACAGGCGCACGTTGTCGGGCACCGCGTTGAGCCGCTGCGCGCGCGTCCACACCGACTCGCTGAGCGCGGCGTCGTGATTGCCCGGAATCATGACCCACGGGCCGGCATGCGCGCGCGTCGCGTTGAACAGCCGCAGCACCGTCTTGTCGGCGATGCCCTGGGCGTCGAACACATCGCCGGCGACCAGCACCAGATCGACGCGTTGCTCGGTCGCCAGCGCGGCCAGCCGCTCGACCGCTGTGATGCGGGCTTCGGCCAGCAGCGCCGCCTCGTCGGCGTCGAATTGTCCGTACTGTCGGCCGATCTGCCAGTCGGCGGTGTGGAGAAGTCTGAGCACAGGAGTGGGCGGGGCATCGCGGGGCGCATACCTTGCGTCGGCGACGGCGGCCCTGTCAATCGCTGCCGGGCGCGGGCGGGCGGTATTCTTCGGCAGCGGGAAAAGTTGTGCGCACCGCCGTCATCCGGGACGTGTATCTTTAGCGCACCGGATCGCCGATTCCTGCGGCGGCCGGCGGGCACGCACCGCTGCGTGCGCCCATCCACCGCTCACCCGGAAGGCCCGTACCATGAGCGCTACCCTCCTTGCCGAGGCGGACGTCGAAGCCCGCCTGCTCGCATCCCCGCCGTCGGAGTACATGTCGCCGGAGCAACTCGCCTTCTTCCGGCAGCGATTGCTCGCCGAGCGCGACGCGCTGCTGCAGTCTGCGCACGAAACGACGCAGCACCTGCACGAGTTCGAGCGCACGCCCGACCCGTCGGACCGCGCGTCGCTGGAGGAGGATCACTCGCTGGAATTGCGCGTGCGCGATCGCGAACGCAAGCACCTGCACACGATAGACGAGGCGCTGGCGCGCATCGACGACGGCAGTTACGGCTGGTGCGAATTCACCGGTGAGCCGATCGGGCTCGCCCGGCTGCTGGCGCGGCCGACCGCAACGATGTCGGTTGAGGCGCAGGAACTGCACGAAAAGCGCCGCAAGATGCGCGGACGCTGACCGCGCAGCAGGGACTCAATGCGTGCGGCGTACCGGTGCGGACGCTGCGCCACGGCCTTCGATGTGACGGAAAGTGATGCGCCCCTTGCTGAAGTCATAGGGCGACATTTCCAGCGACACCTTGTCGCCGGCGATGATGCGGATGTGGTGCTTGCGCATCTTGCCGCAGGTGTAGGCGACCACCATGTGGCCGTTCTCCAGCGTGACGCGGTAGCGCGAATCGGGCAGGACTTCCGTCACTACGCCGTTCATGTCGATCAGTTCTTCCTTGGCCATTGCGGCTCTCCCGGGTGGGCGTGAAAAGTGGACGCCGGGCCGCAGGCGCGCGGGCCGTGGAGCGTCAGGGGGCTGACTGCGGGATCGCTTTGGGATGCGACGGGATTCGGGTCGCCGACGACGAGGTCTGTGCGAGAAGGAAACCGGAAAACTGCAGTGACGGCGCGGCCGGAGTGGATGAAACCGTGCGGCGCCGGCCAACACTATGCACCGATTACGGGCTTTCTGCCGGGATATCTGCCGAAGACGTTCACAATGAGGGCCGTTTCATGCCGCCGAACCCGATGATAGAACCCATCCTGCTCGCCGCTGCGCGCATCTGCACGTTCGATGGCGCACGCGCGCTCACCAACGCCAGCGGCTTTTTCTTCGAGCGCGACGGGCGGCTCTATCTGGTCACCAGCCGCCACGTTCTGGTCGATCAGCCGAGCCGTCACTTTCCCGATCGCATCGAGATCGAATTGCATATCGACGCCGCCAACATGGCGCGCTCGACCGGCTTCTCGATCCCGCTCTATCGCAACGGCAAGAGCCTGTGGCGTCAGGGCGCGGATCGCGCTGGCGCCATCGACGTCGCGCTGATCGAACTGGACCGCGCCGCGCTGCCGCCGACCGCGGTCTGGCGCGCCTTCACGCCGGCCCACCTGTCGGCCGACCTCGACCGCATCGAAGTCGGCAGTTCGCTGCTGGTGGTCGGTTTCCCGCTCGGCTTCCACGACACGCTGCACCACATGCCGGTGGTGCGTCAGGCCGGTATCGCCTCGTCTTTCGGTCTGCGCTTCCAGGGCGAAGGCTACTTCCTGACCGACGCCCGCACCCACCGCGGCATCAGCGGCGCACCGGTGGTGATGCGCGTGCCCGACGACCCGGCCGCGCTCGGCGACCTGCCGTGGATGCTGCTCGGCGTGCACTCGGCACGGCTCGATGTCGGCACGCGCGATCTCAAGCTGGACGAGGCGCTGGGGCTGAACTGCGCCTGGTATGCGGACATCCTGATGACGCTGACCCAGCCCGCCTGAGGGCATCGGCGGGAACACTGGACGGCCACGTGCCTCTCAGCTTCGTGGCCGCCAGCAGGCGGCGTCGTGCATATATATATGGCATTCCGTGAATTCACCCCGGCACTGACCCTGCTCACCCTCGTCGCACTGCTGTGCCTGCCGCTGCCCGGGCGCGCAGCCGACCCCGCCTGGCAGGGTGCGGCCTTCGAGGGCGACCGCGTGGCGCTGCAGAAGCTGGCCGATGCCGGCGCGCGCGTGGTGCGCGTCTATCGCGAGAGCGACGCCTGGGTGCTGGATGCGGCGCAGACGATGGGCATGAAGGTGGTGATGGGGCTGTGGCTCGGCCATCCGCGGCACGGATTCAACTACCGCGACGCTCGGCTCGTCGCCGCCCAGGACGCGCGGATCGCGGATTTCGTGCGGCGCTACCGTGAGCACCCGGCGCTGCTCGCCTGGGGCATCGGCAACGAGATCGAGACCGGCGTCGGCGATCCGCGACCGCTGTGGAACGAAGTGAACCGCGTCGCCGCGCTGGTGAAGGCGCTCGACGCGAAACACCCGACCGTCATGGTGGTTGCCGACAACAGCGACGCATGGCTGGCGCCGCTTGCCGGCTGCTGTCCCGATGTCGATGTGTTGGGGTTGAATCTGTATGGCGGTTCCATCTTCGAACTGCCGGCCCGCCTGCAGCGGCTGGGCATCACGAAGCCGGTGCTGGTGACCGAACTGGGTCCGCTCGGTCAGTGGCAGGCCGGGCGCAAACCCTGGGGCGCGCCGGTGGAGCTGACCAGCACGCAGAAGGCGGACTTCTATCGCGATGCGCTGGCTTTCGTCGCCGGGCAGCCGCAGATCGTCGCCGCCTTTCCCTTTCTGTGGGGCGAGAAACAGGAACAGACCGCGACCTGGCACAGCCTGCTCGACGTCGGCAGACCGACCGCGATGACCGATGCGCTGGCGGACGCCTGGGGCCGCCCGCCGAAAGTGGCTGCGCCACGCGTTCTCGGCATCGGTATCGCGGCCGACGAGTTTCCGGCTGGGGGCGAGGTGTCGGCGGGCGTCGATGCGCAGTCGTCCGATGGTTCTGCGTTGAAGACCGAATGGACGGTATGGGCCGAAGCGACCGATCTGCGCCTCGGCGGTGACGAAGAGGTCGTGCCGCCCCACATCCCGGTGCGCGTGCTGCACGCCGACGCGCGCAGCGTGCGCTTCATCGCGCCGGCCGTGCCCGGCGCCTACCGCCTGTTCATCACGGTGACGGACCGGACCGGCAAGGTGGCGACCGCCAATCTGCCGTTTCTGGTGCGGTAAGGTCGGGTTTGGCGCAGGGCTGGCCGTGGAATTTTTTGGAAGGGGCCCTCTGATCCCGACGTCGACCTGAACCCAGGCCGGGGTTCTGTGGGAGGGGTCTTCTGACCCCGACAGCGGGCCTGGATCGAAGCCGGCGGACCGCAGTGGCCGTGTCGCGGCCAAGGCCGCTCCCACAGCGGTGGGCGCGCGACTCGCGGCCGCTGCGGCTCGGCGAGCTCAGGTTTTCGCGGCGCGGATCGCCGATTTCGGACGGAAGGCCTTGACTACGCTGTCGTCCGTCTCGATGTACGGCCCGCCTATCAGGTCGATGCAATAGGGCACGGCGGCGAAGATGCCGTGCACGAGCGGATTGCCGTCGGCGTCCTTGACGCCTTCCAGCGTTTCCTTGATCGACTTCGGCTGGCCCGGCAGGTTGAGGATGAGCGTCTTGCCACGGATTACGCCGGTCTGCCGCGACAGGATGGCGGTCGGCACGAAGCGCAGGCTGATCTGCCGCATCTGTTCGCCGAAACCGGGCATTACCCGGTGCGCCACGGCGATGGTGGCGTGCGGCGTCACGTCGCGCGGGGCGGGGCCGGTGCCGCCGGTGGTCAGCACCAGATCACAGCCGGCGCTGTCGCACAGTTCGATCAGCGTCGCTTCGATCTGCGGCTGTTCGTCCGGGATCAGCCGCGTTTCGAACAGCACCGGATTCTTCAGCGCGGCCGACAGCCACTCCTTCAGTGCCGGGATGCCCTGGTCCTGGTAGACGCCGCTCGATGCGCGGTCGGAAACGGAAACCAGACCGACCGTCAGCAGATCCTGTGTGTCACTCATCGTCGTTCTCGTCCTGTTCGGGTTCGATGTCCTCTTCGCCGCTCTGCGCGTTGTCGAGCTGACGCAGCACGCGGAAGATTTCGCGGAAGGCGCGCGGCGGCTTGTTCAGTTCGCGTTCGCGCAGCACGTTGCGACGCAGCGTGCGCAGATGGGTCAGGTCGGCGCCCGGCCACTGGGCGGCGATGTCGCCCAGCACCTGTTCGTCGGCGATCAGCCGTTCGCGCATGCGTTCCAGCATCTGTTCGCGCGCGACCGCGCGGGCGGAGCGGCCGTGGATGGCGTCCAGCGCTTCGGTCAGCGGCGCGGTGTCGATGCCGCGCATCACCTTGCCGACGTACTGCATCTGCCGGCGCAGGCCTTCGTGGCTGCGCGTGCGCTGCGCTTCGGTGATGGCGATGCGCAGGTTCTCCGGCATGTCGATGCGCTTGATCTGTTCGGCCGACAGCGCGACCAGTTGCGTACCGATGTCCTGCAGCACATGGGCGTCGCGCTTCCGCTGGCTCTTGCTCGGACGGTCCGGCAGATCCTGATCGTCGGGGTTTTCGGTGGTGGATATCGATTTGGGGCGCATTGGGATACAGAGGACGGGGCAGAGCGTGGCAAGCGGCTATTATTGCAGCCTTTGCCCGACCACGAATCCGCCATGTCCCGACAGGGTTTCAGCTATACCGACGCCAGCATGCGCGATATCGCGCAACAGCTTCTCGATCATGCCCGCGCCGGTGGCGCGACTGCCGCCGAAGTCGACGTGTCCGAAGGCTTCGGCCAGTCGGTCACCGTGCGCCGCGGCGAGGTCGAAACCATCGAGTACAACCGCGACAAGGGCATCGGCGTCACCGTCTATGTCGGCCAGCGCCGCGGCTACGCCAGTTCAAGCGACTTTTCGCTGGACGCGATGCGCGCCACCGTCGATGCCGCGCTGTCGATCGCCCGCTTCACCGCCGAAGACGACGCGGCCGGCCTGCCGGACAAATCGCTGCTGGCCACCGAATTCCGCGACCTCGACCTGTTCCACCCGTGGGAACTGCCGGTCGAACAGGCCATCGATCTGGCCCGCCGCTGCGAGGACGCCGCCTTCGGCGTGTCGCCCGACATCCGCAATTCGGAAGGCGCTTCGGTGTCGGCCCAGCAGTCGCAATTCATTTCCGCCAACAGCCTGGGCTTCATGGCCGGCTACGCCAGCACGCGGCAGTACATCAGCTGCTCGGTCATCGCCGGCGAAGGTGACGGCATGCAGCGCGAAGACTGGTACGCCAGCCGCCGCAACGCCCACGACCTGCCGGCGCCGGAGGCGATCGGCGACTACGCCGCGCGCCGCGCGCTGTCGAGGCTCGGCGCACGGCGCGTCAAGACGACCCGCGTGCCGGTGCTGTTCGAAGCGCCGCTGGCCATCGGTCTGCTCGGCCATTTCGTGCAGGCGACCAGCGGCGGCGCGCTGTACCGCAAGTCCTCCTTCCTGCTCGACAGTCTGGGCAAGCAGATCTTCCCGAAGCACATCAACATTTCCGAACGGCCGCACCTGCCGGGCGCGATGGGTTCGGGCATGTTCGACGACGACGGCGTCGCCACGCGCGACCGCGAAGTGGTGCAGGGTGGCGTGCTGAACGGCTATTTCCTGAGCACCTACTCGGCGCGCAAGCTGGGCATGGAAACCACCGGCAACGCTGGCGGCTCGCACAACCTCATCCTGCAGTCGGGCAAGAAGAGCCTGGATGAGCTGATCCGCGGCATCAAGCGCGGTCTGCTGGTGACCGAACTGCTGGGCCACGGCGTCAATTACGTGACCGGCGACTATTCGCGCGGCGCCGCCGGCTACTGGATCGAGAACGGCGAAATCGCCTACCCGGTGCAGGAAATCACCATCGCCGGCAATCTGCGCGACATGTTCATGGGCATACAGGAAGTCGGCGCCGACGCACTGGTGCGCGGCTCGAAACAGAGCGGCTCGGTGCTGATCGACCGCATGCGGATCGCCGGCGCCTGAGTGTGAGCCCCCACGCTCACTTCGTTCGCACAGGGCCGGCTATGCACAGCCGGGCCGTTCGGCAGGCGCGGCACATGCGCCGCGAAACCCCTTGGGGCGTGGCCCGGCTTTGCACAGCCGGGCCGTTCAGCCGGCGCGGCGCGTGCGCCGCGAAACCCCGGCTTCACCCCCCTCCGAGGGGGCTGCGCTGGTCCACGGTCGGCTTTACACAGCCGACCGGTTGCGCGGGCGGCGAGCAGTGCTCGCCGAAATCCCCGCTACACCCTTTGGGGCGGCCCGGCGGGCGGCGCGGGACCGATACGGGGCTTCGTGCCGTGCGACGTGAGAGGGTGCTGTCGAGATGACGAATCGGCGTGGCTTCCTGAAAGCGGCGCCACTCGCCGCGCTTGCCGGCGCACCGGCGGTCGTCGGCGCCCAGCCGGCCATCCGCTGGCGGCTGGCGTCGAGTTTCCCGAAGGCGCTGGACGCGCTGTACGCCGCTGCCGAACAGGTGGCGCAGCAGGTCACTGCCGCCACCGGCGGCCGCTTCCAGATCCAGGTGTTCGCCGCCAACGAACTGGTGCCGCCCTTCGGCGTGCTCGACGCGGTGCGCGAGGGCACGGTGGAGTGCGGCCACTCGGCGTCCTACTACTACATCGGCAAGGACCCCACCTTCGCCTTCGACTGCGCCATGCCCTTCGGCCTGAACAGCCGGCAGCAGGCGGCATGGCTGGTCGATGGTGGCGGCATGGCGCTGATGCGCGAACTGTTCGCCGGCTACAACGTCGTCAATTTCCCCTGCGGCAACACCGGCGCCCAGATGGGCGGCTGGTTCCGCCGCGAAATCCGCAGCGTGGCCGACCTCAAGGGTCTGAAGATGCGCATCGGCGGCTACGCCGGCCAGGTGGTGTCGCGACTGGGCGTGGTGCCGCAGCAGATTCCGGGCGCCGACGTCTATCCGGCGCTGGAAAAGGGGGCGATCGATGCCGCCGAGTGGGTCGGGCCGTACGACGATCTGAAGCTCGGCTTCTACAAGGTCGCGCCCTATTACTACTACCCGGGCTGGGCCGAAGCCGGCCCGCAGCTGACCATCTACGTCAATCGGCAGGCGTATGACGCCTTGCCGGCCGAGTACCGGCAGATCCTCGAATCCGCCTGCGCTGCGGCGCATATCGGCATGCAGGCGCGCTACGACGCGCGCAATCCGGCGGCGATGAAGAAGCTGATCGAAGGCGGCGCCCAGCTGCGCATGTTCTCGCGCGACATCCTGCTCGCGCTGCAGAAGGAGGCGTTCGCGCTGTACCGCGAAACCGCCGCCGCCAACCCGCAGTTCCGCAAGGTGTTCGAGCCGTGGAACCGCTTCCGCTCGGAGCAGCACTTGTGGACCCGCATCGCCGAGAACTCGGTGGATGCGTTCGTGGGGCGGCATCCGGTGGAGTGAGCGTGGCCGGTCATGCGGCTAAAAATGACAAAGGCCGCAATGCGGCCCTTGTCGTCGTGCGACGCGCTGACTGACCGGCTACAGGCCCGCGTCGGCCCTCAGTGCGGCTGCCTTGTCGATCGCTTCCCAGCTGAATTCCGGCTCGTCGCGGCCGAAGTGGCCGTAGGCGGCGGTCTTCTGGTAGATCGGGCGCAGCAGGTCGAGCATCTGCACGATGCCCTTCGGGCGCAGGTCGAAGTGGCGCTTCACCAGTTCGGTCAGTTTTTCGTTCGAAATCTTGCCGGTGCCGAAGGTTTCGACCATGACCGAGGTCGGCTGGGCGACGCCGATGGCGTAGCTCACCTGCACCTGGCACTTCGACGCGAGGCCGGCGGCGACGATGTTCTTCGCCACGTAGCGGCCGGCGTAGGCGGCCGAGCGGTCGACCTTGGACGGGTCCTTGCCGGAGAAGGCGCCGCCGCCGTGCGGTGCGGCGCCGCCGTAGGTGTCGACGATGATCTTGCGGCCGGTGAGGCCGCAGTCGCCCTGCGGGCCGCCGATGACGAAGCGGCCGGTCGGGTTCACCAAATACTTGATTTCGCCCTTGACCAGTTCCGGCGGCAGCACCGGCTTGATGATGTCCTCGATCACCGCTTCGCGGATCGCTTCGAGCGACATGTCCGGCGCGTGCTGGGTGGACAGCACCACGGTGTCGATGCGCTCCGGCTTGCCGTCGACGTAGCGGATGGTGACCTGGCTCTTGGCGTCCGGGCGCAGCCAGGGCAGGCGGCCGTCCTTGCGCAGGTGAGCCTGGCGCTCGACCAGGCGGTGCGACAGGTGCAGCGCCAGCGGCATCAGCACCGGCGTCTCGTCGCAGGCGTAGCCGAACATCAGGCCCTGGTCGCCGGCACCCTGGTTAAGGTAATCGTCGCTGGCGCGGTCCACGCCCTGGGCGATGTCCGGGCTCTGCTTGTCGTAGGCCACCAGCACGGCGCAGCCCTTGTAGTCGATGCCGTATTCGGTGTTGTCGTAGCCGATGCGCTTGATCGTGTCGCGCGCGACGTGGATGTAGTCGACGTTGGCGGTGGTGGTGATCTCACCGGCCAGCACGACGAGACCGGTATTGCACAGCGTTTCGGCGGCGACACGAGCGGTCGGGTCCTGCGCCAGGATGGCGTCGAGGATGGCGTCGGAAATCTGGTCGGACACCTTGTCCGGGTGGCCTTCGGACACCGACTCCGAAGTGAAGAAATACTCTGACATGCACCTGCTCCTTGTAACTTCCCTGTTGCGGTTCGTCGAACCAGCCCCGGGAAGCGAGCAGGCGACGCTTTAGCAGTATTTTTAATCCGCCCTGCAAGTTGTCTCGTTTAACTCGGCGGAAACAGTAGTCTACCGCGTCCTGTCGTTTTCGCGAATCCAGCTTTTTTCCATGTCAGACCTCGCGAGCCGGGTGGCCATGGGCGCCTTCCGGCTGCTTTCCCACCTTCCGCTGCGCACGCTGCAGGCGATCGGCGCCATCGCCGGGCGTCTGATCCATGCGCGCTCCGCCAGGTTCCGGCGCGAGTTCGACCGCAATCTGACGTCGGCGATACCGGGCGCCGACGCCGCGCTGATCCGCGAGGCGGCGGCCCATTCCGGCCGCGCCATGCTCGAACTGCCGTGGATCTGGATGCGGCCGCGGCCGGCCGTGGTGGCCGGCGTGGTCGAGGTCAGCGGCTGGGAACACGTCGAGCGACTGCACGCCAGCGGCCGCGGCGTGGTGCTGCTGACGCCGCACATGGGCGCCTTCGAGATCGCCGCCCGGCTGATCGGTTCGCGCATCCCGATCACCGTGCTCTACCGCGCACCGCGCCAGGACTGGCTGCGTCCGCTGATGGAGCAGGGGCGCGACGGCGACGGCGTGTCGCTGGCGGCGGCCGATGGTTCGGGCGTGCGCCGATTGCTGCGCACGATCAAGGACGGCGGGCTGGTCGGCATCCTGCCCGACCAGGTGCCGGCCAACGGCGAAGGCATGTGGGCAGACTTCTTCGGCCGCCCCGCCTACACGATGACGCTGGCCGCCCGGCTCACCGCGATGGCGGCCGGCACCATCATGGTGTTCGCCGAGCGCCTGCCGGCCGGGCGCGGTTTCCACGTGCATTTCATCGAACCCGGCGTGCCGGTCGAGGGCGACACGGCGCAGCGGGTCGAAGCGATCAACCGCAATGTCGAAGCGCTGGTGCGGCGATATCCGCAGCAGTACATCTGGGGCTACAAGCGCTACAAGTGCCCGCCCGGTGTGCAGCGGCCCGCCCCTGTAGAATGACGGCCATGTTTACGAATCCTGCGCCGCAGGCCATCGCAGACCTGTTGCGCCGCGTGCGCACGGTGGCCGTGGTCGGTCTGTCGCCTAATGCATCCCGTCCCAGTCATCGCGTCGCCCGCGGCATGCAGCGCTTCGGCTGGCGCATCGTGCCGGTGCGCCCGGCGGCGACCGAGGTGCTGGGCGAGCGGGCCTATGCCTCGCTGGCCGACATTCCCGAAGACCTGCGCCGGCAGATCGATCTGGTCGACCTGTTCATCGCTGCCGACCGCGTCGGTACTTTCGTCGATCAGGCGATCGCGCTGGGCCTGCCGGCCGTGTGGCTGCAGGACGGCGTGATCGACGAAGCGGCTGCGCTGCGCGCGCAGGCGGCCGGCCTGACCGTCGTGATGGACCGCTGCGTGTGGCGCGACTACGTTTCCATGGTGACTGAATGAAGCTCCGTTTTTCCAAGATGCACGGTCTGGGCAACGATTTCGTCGTGATCGACGCGATCCGCCAGCGCGTCGATCTGACGCCTGATCAGGTGCGCTTTCTGGCTGACCGCCATTTCGGCGTCGGCTGCGACCAGTTGCTGGTGGTCGAGCGCGCGCAGCAGCCGGGCGTCGATTTCCGCTATCGCATCTTCAATGCCGACGGCGGCGAGGTCGAACAGTGCGGCAATGGCGCGCGCTGTTTCGTGCGCTTCGTGCGCGAGCAGGGCCTGACCGACAAGCGCGAAATCCGCGTCGAAACGAAGAGCGGCGTCATCACGCTGACCGCCGCCGACGACATCAACGTGACGGTGAATATGGGGGTGCCGGTGTTCGAGCCGGCGCGCATCCCCTTCCAGTCCGATTCCGACGCCTTCGTGCAGCCGCTGGACGTGGCCGGCAGCGCGGTGCCGATCACCGCGGTGTCGATGGGCAACCCGCACGCAGTGCAGGTGGTGGCCGACGTCGACCACGCGCCGGTGGCGCAACAGGGTCCGCTGATCGAATCGCACCCGCGTTTTCCGGCGCGCGTGAACGCCGGCTTCATGCAGGTGGTCGATGCCCACCACATCCGGCTGCGCGTGTATGAGCGCGGCGCCGGCGAAACGCTGGCCTGCGGCACCGGCGCCTGCGCCGCCGTGGTGGCCGGCATCGTCCGCAACCTGCTGGAAAGCCCGGTGCGCGTCAGCACGCGCGGCGGCGAACTGAACATCGCCTGGGCCGGCGAGGGCCAGCCCGTCCTGATGACCGGCCCTGCCGTCACCGTATTCGAAGCCGACATCCATCTGGAGTAGTACCCCCATGAAAGCCGACGACGTCGCGCGTTACCTGCAGGACCACCCGCAGTTCTTCGAGGACTATCACGACCTGCTCGCCCATCTGTACGTGCCGCACCCGCACGGCGGCCGCGCCATCTCGATCACCGAGCGGCAGATCCTGACGCTGCGCGAGAAGGCCAAGCTGCTGGAGCTGAAACTGGCCGAACTGCTGCGTTTCGGCGAGGACAACGACGTCATTTCGACGCGTGTGCACGCGCTGTCCATCGCGCTGATGACGGCCGGCAGCTTCGACGCCGTGATGGTGGCGCTGCGCGAGCAGCTGTCCGAGGGCTTTTCGGTGCCGCACACGGCGCTGCGCCTGTGGAACAGCGTGCTCACCCGCGACGGCGACGTGTTCGAGCCGGTCGAGGAGCGCATCCGCGTGTTCGCGAACGAGGCGCGCCAGCCCTACTGCGGCCCGGTGAACGATCTCGGTGTCGCCGCCTGGTTTGGCGAGTCGGCCCCGGTCGTACAGTCGATGGCGCTGGTGCCGCTGCGCCGCGAATCGCGCGTGGTCGGTCTGCTGGCGCTGGGCGCCAACGACGCAGCGCGCTTCGTACCGGACATGGGCACGCTCTACCTGGAGCGCATCGGCGAACTGCTCGGCGCCGCGCTGATCCGTGAGCTGGGGTGAGATGAAGGCTCCCACGCTCACTTTGTTCGCTCAGGAGGGCCGGCTTTGCAAAGCCGGCCTTTTCGGCAGGCGCAGCGTGACGACTGACAGACCATGAGCGCCACCCTGATTCTCGCTCCGGGCCGCGAGCGCTCGGTTATGCGCCGTCATCCGTGGATATTCGCCGGTTCGGTCGACCGCCTCGACGGTCGCGCCCGGCCGGGCGACACCGTGCTGGTGCAGGCGGCCAACGGGCGCGCGCTCGGCCGCGCCGCGTTCTCGCCGGCGTCGCAGATCCGCGCCCGCATGTGGACCTTCGGTGACGAATCGATCGACGATGCCTTCTTCCGCCGCACCGTCGCACGCGCAGTCGAACAGCGGCGCGACCTGCCCGAACTGGCCGGCGAATTCGGTCCGCGCGGGGGCGTGCGCCTGCTGCACGGCGAGTCCGACGGCCTGCCTGGCGTCATCGCCGACCGCTACGCCGACGTGATCGTGCTGCAGATCACCAGCGCCGGCGGCGAGAAGTGGCGCACAACCATCGCCGACGCACTGGTGCGCGCGACCGGCATCGAACGCGTCTATGAGCGCTCGGATTCGGACGTGCGCGCGCTCGAAGGTCTGGAGCCGCGCAGCGGCTGGCTGATCGGCGACGGTGATGCGCCCTTCCCGGTGATCGCCGAACCCGGCGTGGCGGGCGACGTCAACATCGAGATCGACGTGGCCGGCGGCCACAAGACCGGCTTCTACCTCGATCAGCGCGAAAATCGCCGGCTGTGCGGCGGACTGGCCGCCGGTCGTCGCGTGCTGAACTGCTTCTGCTACACCGGCGGCTTTTCGCTGCACGCGCTGGCCGGCGGCGCCGAATCGGTGCTGTCCATCGATTCCTCCGGCCCCGCGCTGGCGACGGCGCAGCGCAATGTCGGCCACAACCCGCAGATCGACGCCGCGCGCGCCGAATGGCTGGAGGCGGATGTGTTCCAGGCGCTGCGCACCTTTCGCGCCGAGGGCCGCCGCTTCGACCTGATCGTCCTCGACCCGCCGAAGTTCGCGCCGTCGGCCGCGCACGCGAAGTCGGCGGCGCGCGCCTACAAGGACATCAATCTGCTCGGTTTCCGGCTGCTGGCGCCGGGCGGTCTGCTGATGACCTATTCCTGTTCCGGTGGCGTCGACGTCGATTTCTTCCAGAAGATCGTCGCCGACGCGGCAGCCGACGCCGGGGTGTCGGCGCGCGTACTGAAGCGCCTGTCGGCGGGGGCGGATCACCCGGTGGGGCTGGCTTTTCCCGAGGGCGAGTACCTGAAGGGGCTGCTGCTCAGGATCGAGTGAAGCGTTACGCAGTTTTTTGCCAAAACATTGGTATCCTCTTCGCCTTTCCAATCCCCGGGAGTTCATGCGGATGGCCACCAAGAACGCCAGCAAGGCCGACAAGCCGCTGACCGAAGCCGACATCCTGAAGATGCCGGAAAAGGACTACATGAACGAGGCGCAGCTCGCCTTCTTCCGCGACCTGCTCGCCCGCATGCGCGACGACATCCTGCGCAAGGCCGATGAAACCGTGGAGCACATGCGCGAGGTCGACAATGTGTCCGACCCCGCCGACCGCGCCACGGTGGAAGAGGAACACACGCTGGAACTGCGCACGCGCGATCGCGAGCGCAAGCTGCTGAAGAAGATCGAACAGGCGATCGACCGCATCGATGCCGGCGAATACGGCTATTGCGACGAAACCGGCGAGCCGATCGGCATCGGCCGCCTGCTCGCCCGCCCGACCGCGACGCTGACCATCGAGGCGCAGGAGCGCCGCGAACGTCTGCAGAAGCTGTACGGCGACTGAGGCCGGGCCCGGACGCGCGATGTTCCGACGCCTTTCCGCGTTGCGGCTCGTCATGTTGCTGCTGTGCCTGATCGGGGCACAGCACGTCACGCTCGTCCATGCCTTCGAACACGTCCCGGCGGCCGGTGTCTCGCTGACCGCCGAGGACGACGGCGACCCGGCGCATGCGCCGGTCTGTCCGGACTGCCTGTCCGCCCATTCCCTGACCCAGCTGTCTGTCGGCGCCGCGCCCGACCCGGCTGTTCCCGATCTGTCGCACGTGCTGCGGGCCGCTTCGCTGCGCGTCGCGGCCCATGGTGCGGCGCCCGAGCCCTGTGCGCACGGGCCGCCTGCCCCCTCCCCGCTCTGATCCGTCGCCCCCTCCGGGGCATGCACTTCATACATTCAGACTGACCCGCGTGATCACGCGCGGGCGCGCGTCCGTGTCCGGACGCGGGGAGAACTTCATGCAGATCCATCGTTTTGTCGGCGGCGCCCTCGCGGCAGCCGCTTCCGTGTCCTTTTCCGTTCCGGTCTTCGCCCAGGCCATCCAGGACCTTCCGGCCATCGTCGTCACCGGCAATCCGCTGGGCAGCGACCTGTCCGATCTGGTCAGCCCGGTGTCGGTGATGGACGATCACGACCTCACGCTGCGCGGCGCCAGCACGCTGGGCGAGACGGTCGGCAATCTGCCGGGCGTCAGTTCGACCTGGTTCGGTCCGAACTCAAGCCGGCCGGTGATCCGCGGCCTCGACGGCGACCGCGTGCGCATCCTCGGCAACGGCGGCGCCACCGTCGATGCGTCCTCGCTGTCCTTCGACCACGCGACCACGGTGGATCCGCTGGTGGTTGAGCGGGTCGAGGTGGTGCGTGGCCCGGCGGCGCTGATGTATGGCGGCAATGCGGTCGGCGGCGTGGTGAATGCGCTCGACAACCGAATTCCGCAGTCGCCGATGAATGGCGCCAGCGGGCGCGTCGATGGCCTCGTCGGCGGCGCCGACTCGACCCGCGCGCTGGCCGGCCGTGTCGAGTTCGGCACGAACGGTTTCAATCTGCACGCCGACGGCTTCACCCGCTCGACCTCCGATCTGCGCATCCCCGATGGCCGCCTGCGCAATTCGGCCGCCGACACCGAGGGCGGCGGCTTTGGCGCCTCCTTCGCCGGCGAACGCGGTTATGTCGGCGCCTCCTACGGCGTGTTCGATTCGACCTACGGCACGGTGGCCGAAGAGAACATCACGATAGATATGCGCAGCGAGCGCTGGGACCTCGCTGGCGAACTGCGCGAAATCGACGGTTTCATCACTGGCGTCAAGTTCCGCGCCGGCCATACTGACTACAAGCACGTCGAACTGGACGACGGCTCGCCCGAAACACGCTTCTTCAGCAAGGGCACCGACCTGCGGGTCGAGGCTGCGCACGCGCAGCTCGGCCCCTTCCGCGGTGTGGTCGGCATGCAACTCGACAGCAGCGAGTTCTCGGCGCTGGGCGACGAAGCCTTCGTGCCCTCGACCAACACCGACACGCGCGCACTTTTCCTGTTCGAGGAAACCCGCATCGGCGAGCTCAAGCTCACCTTCGGCGGTCGCGTCGAGCGGGTCGAGGTGGGCAGCGACGGCGGCGGCCCGGACGACGCGAACAATCCGGGTACGCCGCGTTTCGATCCGGCGCAGGAACGACGCTTCACCGCGCGCAGCGCCGCCTTCGGTGCGGTCTATCCGCTGAACGACACCTTCTCGGTCGCCACCCAGCTGGCGCACACCGAGCGCGCGCCGACTTTCTACGAACTGTTCGCCAACGGCCCGCACGCCGCCACCGGCAACTACGAGGTCGGCAACGCGGCGCTGGACAAGGAACAGTCGAACTCGATCGACGCCCAGTTGCGCGTCAAGCGCGGCGATCACAGCGGCAGCATCGGTGTGTTCCACAGCCGCTTCCGCAACTTCATCGCGCTCGCCGACACCGGCCTCCGCCGTGAGGAGGACGGCCTGATCGATCCGGCCGGCGAACTGCCCGAGTTCGCCTACCAGGCAGTGCCGGCGAAGTTCTATGGTTTGGAGGCGCAGGCCCATCTGCTGCTGTGCCGCTGTGCCGGCGAACTGCACCTCGACCTGCAGGCCGACATGGTGCGCGCCGCCAACCGCGACACCGGCGAGCCGCTGCCGCGCATCGCGCCGGTACGCGGCATGGCGGCGCTGAACTGGCACCGCGAGGCGCTGAACCTGCGGCTGGAAGTGCAGGGCGCCCGCCGGCAGGACCGGGTCGACGATCTCGGCACGCCGACGGCCGGCTACGCGCTGGTCAACGCCTTTGCCAGCTACGGCTTCCAGGCGGCCGGCGTGAACTGGGAGGCCTGGCTGCGCGGCAACAACCTGTTCGACACCGAGGCGCGCAACCACGTGTCCTTCCTCAAGGGCATCGCACCGATGCCTGGCCGCAGCATCATGGCCGGCCTGCGCGCCACCTTCTGACCGTTGTCGGGTGCGTTACGGGTGCGGTAAATGCCGCGCCCGTCGCGCCTGGGCGCCGATTTGTGCCCTTGCAGCACCTTGTCACGTCTTCTTACGCCTTCGGGGGTGCCGCCCGCTGCGGTTGAAAGGTAAAGTTACCGATCGTTGCAGTTGTGAATCGATGCGCCGTTAATTACGGTTCGCGCCCCGATCCGGACCCATCCGTGGCTTTCTCCTTCTTCAAGAAAACACCTGCGCCGCAGGTCGAAACCCGCAAGCCGGTGCGACCGACCGCACCGGCCGCGGGGACGGCCACTGCGTCGCGCCCGCCCGACAGCATGCCGGCCAGCGATCCGCCGTCGTCTGCCGGCCTGATGTCGCTCGATTTCGTGTCGCGCGATCCGCTGGAGGGTGCGCGCCGCGCTGGCAAGGGCGAGCTGCAGGTGCAGGACGTGTCCAGCGGGCTGCACCCGGTGGTCGAGGAAGCGGCCATGCTGTTTGCCAATGGTGACGATGAAGCGGCGCTGTCCACGCTGGAACGCGCCACCTTCGGCGATCTCGGCAGTTCGACCGAACAGGTGTGGGCCATGCTGTTCGACCTCTGTCACGCGCTCGGCCGTGTCGACGCCTTCGAGGCGCACGCGCTGGCCTACGCTGAGCGCTTCGAACGTTCGGCGCCGGCCTGGCCGGCGTCTCCGTCGCGCGGCGCGACCGCTGGCCCGCCCACGCTGACGCTGGCGGGCAAGCTGACCGCGGCCAGCCGCGCCTCCATCGACCAGATCGACCGCCTGTGTTCAAAGGCGCATGTGGTGCGGGTGGATGTCGCCCGTCTGCACGACGTGGACGAGGACGGCGCGCGCATGCTGCTCGACGTGCTGGTTGCGCTGCGCCGCTGCGGCCACGGCGTGGCCATGCTCAGCGCCACAGTGCTGCGCGACCTGCTGGCGCCGCGCATCGTGCCGGGCAAGGCCGAAGGGCCGGCGCAGTGGCTGCTCTACCTGGAAGCGCTGCAGCAGCTGGGCGACGAAGCCAACTTCGAGGAATTCGCGATCCAGTACGCGGTCACCTTCGAGCTGTCGCCGCCGTCGTGGGACGCGCGCTGGGTGTCGTCGGTGCTCGCGCCGGCCGCGGCAGAACCGGCGCCGGTCGAGAAGAATGCGCGCATTGCGCTGCGCGGCGAGATCGTCGGCGCCCGTCAGGACGCCTTTGCCGTGCTGCAGGCGGCTGACCTGCCGCAGGGGGTCATGAAGGTCGATTGTTCCGAGCTCTGCCGGATGGATTTCATCAGCGCCGGCCTGCTGTTCAACGTGATCACCGCGGTGCAGGCGACCGGCCGCCAGCCCCGTCTGGTCGATGTGCGGCCGATGGTGGCGGCGCTGCTGCTGCTGATCGGTGTCGCCGCCGTGGCGGAAATCCAGCAACGCCGCTTCTAGCGCCACCGGCGCCCCGCTGCGCATGGTTTAAAGTGCGCAGCCTCCGCGGCATTTTTCGGGAATTGCGATGGAACAGTATCACGGCACCACCATACTTTCGGTGCGTCGCCCGGGTCAGGTCGCCCTCGGTGGCGATGGCCAGGTGACGCTCGGCAACATCGTCGTCAAGGCCACCGCGCGCAAGGTGCGGCGGCTTTATCAGGGCCGCATCCTGGCCGGCTTCGCCGGCGGCACGGCCGACGCCTTCACGCTGTTCGAGCGCTTCGAATCCAAGCTGGAGAAGCACCAGGGCAACCTGCTGCGCAGCGCGGTCGAACTGGCCAAGGACTGGCGCACCGACCGCATGCTGCGCCGGCTGGAGGCGATGCTGGCGGTGGCCGACCGCGAGTCTTCGCTGATCATCACCGGCAACGGCGACGTGCTTGAACCCGAGGGCGGCATCGTCGCCATCGGCTCCGGCGGCGCCTACGCCCAGTCGGCGGCCCGTGCGCTGGTCGAGAATACCGAACTGTCGGCGTGCGACGTGGTGTCGAAGTCGCTCGGCATCGCCGGTGACCTGTGCATCTACACCAACCAGAGTCACACCATAGAAAGCATCGAGTGGTGAGCGCCGTGACCCCTGCGGATCAAGTCATGACCCCTTCCGAAATCGTGTCCGAACTGGACAAGCACATCGTCGGCCAGACGCGCGCCAAGCGCTCGGTGGCCGTCGCGCTGCGCAACCGCTGGCGCCGCGCCCAGGTGGCCGAGCCGCTGCGCAGCGAAATCACGCCGAAGAACATCCTGATGATCGGGCCGACCGGTGTCGGCAAGACCGAGATCGCGCGCCGGCTGGCGCGGCTGGCGAACGCGCCCTTCATCAAGGTCGAAGCGACCAAGTTCACCGAAGTGGGCTATGTCGGCCGCGATGTCGACACCATCATCCGCGATCTGGTCGAAATCGCCATCAAGGACCTGCGCGAACGCGCGATGAAGGCGGTACGCACGCGCGCCGAGGACGCCGCCGAGGACCGCATCCTCGACGTGCTGCTGCCACCGGCGCGGCCGGTCGGTTTCGGTGTCGATGCGCCGACGACCGACGAGAGCGGCACGCGGCAGAAATTCCGCAAGAAGCTGCGCGAGGGTGAACTGGACGACAAGGAGATCGACATCGAGGTGGCGGTGGCGCCGGCCGCGATGGAAATCCTGACGCCGCCCGGCATGGAAGAGCTGACCGGCCAGCTGCAGTCGATGTTCCAGAACATCGGCGCGCAACGCCGGCGCAGCCGCAAGATGCCGATCCGCGAGGCGCTGCGCGTGCTGACTGACGAAGAGGCGGCGCGCCTGATCAACGAAGACGAAGTGAAGCAGCAGGCGCTGGTTGCGGTCGAGCAGAACGGCATCGTGTTCCTCGACGAGATCGACAAGGTGGCGTCGCGCTCGGACCACGGCGGTGCCGATGTTTCGCGGCAGGGCGTGCAACGCGACCTGCTGCCGCTGGTCGAAGGCACGACGATCACGACCAAGTACGGCATGGTGAAGACCGACCACATCCTGTTCATCGCCAGCGGCGCCTTCCACCTGTCGCGCCCGAGCGACCTGATTCCCGAGCTGCAGGGCCGATTTCCGATCCGCGTCGAGCTGGAGTCGCTGTCGGTCGATGACTTCGAACGCATCCTGACCGCCACCGATGCCTGCCTCACGCGCCAGTACGCGGCGTTGCTGGAAACCGATGGCGTGACGCTGGATTTCGCGCCGGACGGCATCCGCCGGCTGGCCGAAGTGGCGTGGTCGGTGAACGAGCGCACCGAAAACATCGGCGCGCGGCGACTGCACACGGTGATGGAAAAGCTGCTGGAGGAGGTGTCCTTCGACGCCGGCCAGCACGCCCGCTCGCTCACCATAGACGCTGCCTACGTGGACGCCCGGCTGGGCGAACTGGCGCAGAGCGAGGACCTCGCGCGCTACGTGCTCTGACGCACCGGCTGTCCCAACAACGAGAACGAGTCCCCGATGACCCCGATTGCCCGTACGCGCATCTACTTCCTGCTGTCCTACTTCTGTTTCGGCCTGCTCGCCTTCGCGCTGTGGCTGCAGCACGTCGAGCGTCTGGCGCCCTGCCCGCTGTGCATCCTGCAGCGCTACGCCTTCTTTGGTGCCGGCGTGTTCTTCCTGCTGAGCGGCCTGTTCGGCGGAGCGCTGGCGCGCAGCGGACTGTGGGTGTCGGCGCTGATCGCGGCCGCCGGCGCGGCGGTGGCCGGGCGTCACGTCTATGTGCTGTACAACCCGTCGGTCAGCTGCGGCCTCGATCCGGTCGAGGATTTCGTCAACAGCCTGCCGCCGGCGCAGTGGTTCCCGCAGGCCTTCTTCGCCGATGGCGCCTGCGGTGCCAAGCTGCCGCCGATACTCGGCCTCGACATTCCCGAGTGGTCGCTGCTGTGGCTGAGCGCGCTCGCCGTCGTTGCTGTGCTGCTTTCGTTGCGCCGCGGCTGAACACACTGGGCGGTCGACTGTTCCGCCGCCATGACACCCGGAGCCCCGCCCTGCACAAGCGGCGGGGGCTGTAGCAGAATGCGCCGTCCGCTCCCGTGCAGGGCGGACTTCGCTCCGAGGAGATCATGAATAATTCCAAGAAACCCGTCATCGTGGTGGTCGGCGGCGGCGCCGGCGGCCTCGAACTGGTCACCCAGCTCGGCGACCGCTACGGCGCCAAAGGGCAGGCCGACATCGTGCTGGTCGATGCTTCGCCCATCCACATCTGGAAACCGCATCTGCACGAGGTCGCCGCCGGGCGCATGGACATGCACATGCACCGGCTGGAGTACGTCGCGCAGGCGCGCTGGCACAACTTCGAGTTCCAGATGGGCCGGATGACGGCCATCGATCGCACGCGCAAGACCATCCACATCGAGGCAGTGGCCGACTTCGACGGCGAACCGATGCTGCCCGAGCGCGAGCTGCATTACGACTATCTGGTGATCGCCATCGGCAGCACGGTGAACACCTTCGGCATTCCCGGTGCGGACGAGCACACGATGGCGCTGGACACCACGCACGACGCCGAGCGCTTCCGGCAGAAGCTGGTCGCCGCCTGCATGCGCGCCGACGCGCGTGCCGAGCGCGGCGAACCGCACGAAGTGTCGATCGCCATCATCGGCGCTGGCGCCACAGGCGTCGAACTGTCGGCCGAACTGCGCCACACCAGCAAGGTGCTGCGCGCCTTCGGGGTGCACAGCATGGACCCGCGCCAGGACGTGCGGATTACGCTGATCGAGGCGGCCGACCGCGTGCTGCCGGCGCTGCCGGCGCGCATTTCGGCGTCGGCCGAAGAGTTGCTGCGTGGCATGGGCATCGACGTGCTGAAGTCGGAACGTGTCAGCGAAGTGCGCCATGACGGTCTGGTCACCGCCAGCGGCCATTTCATCCGCGGCGACCTGATGGTGTGGGCGGCCGGCATCAAGGCACCGAACATGCTGTCCGGCTTCGGCGGGCTGGAGTCGAACCGCATCAACCAGCTGGTGGTGGATGACCACCTGGTCACCACGCACGACCCGGACATCTACGCCTTCGGTGACTGCGCGGCCTGTCAGTGGCTGGGCGGCGAAGGCACGATTCCGCCGCGCGCCCAGGCGGCGCACCAGCAGGCCAGCTATCTGGTGAAGATCTTCGCCATGCGGCTCGAAGGTAAGGGTGACCCCGGCCCCTTCCGCTACAAGGACTTCGGCTCGCTGGTGTCGCTCGGCAAGAGCGGCGCCACCGGCAACCTGATGGGTGGCGTGGTCGGCGGCAGCATGTTCATCGAGGGTCTGGTCGCGCGCATGATGTACCGCTCGCTGTACCAGATGCACCAGATCGCGCTGCACGGCTGGGTCAAGAGCTCGCTCGACGCGGTGGCACGCTTCATCAAGCAGAGCACCGAGCCGCACGTGAAGCTGCACTAGCCTTTTTAGGGGCTAGGGGCTAGGGGCTAGGGGCTAGCTGGGGCTCCGGCCCTCGCCGCAGACGGCGCAGCCGGGGTCGCGCGGCAGCGTGATGCTGCGCCACTCCATGCCGAGTGCGTCGAGCAGCAGCAGGCGGCCGGCCAGCGTGCGGCCGGTCTGCGCGAGGATCTTCAGCGCTTCGGCCGCCTGCACGGTGCCGATGATGCCGGTCAGCGGCGCGAATACGCCCATCACCGCGCAGCGCACCTCCTCGACTTCGCCGCCCTCCGGGAACAGGCAGTGGTAGCACGGCGCGTCCGGCTCACGGCTGTCGAATACCGACACCTGACCGTCGAAGCGGATTGCGGCACCCGACACCAGCGGTGTGCGGGTTGCCACGCAGGCGCGGTTGATCGCGTGGCGGGTGGCGAAGTTGTCGCTGCAGTCGAGCACCACGTCGGCGGCGGCGATCTGTTCCAGCAGTTCGTCGCCGGCCAGTCGCTTCTTCAGCGCGATCACCTCGGTGCCCGGATTGACGTCGTGCAGCGTTTCGCGCGCCGATTCGACCTTGGCGCGGCCGACCGAGTGTTCGCGGTGCAGGATCTGCCGCTGCAGATTGGTCAGGTCGACGTCGTCGTCGTCGGCGATCACCAGCGTGCCGACACCGGCCGCCGCGAGGTAGAGCGCCGACGGACAGCCGAGGCCGCCGGCGCCGACGATGAGGGCGCGCGAGGCGAGCAGTCTGTCCTGTCCTTCGATGCCTATCGGGTCGAGCAGGATGTGGCGGCTGTAGCGCAGCAGTTGCTGGTCATTCATGAAGAAGTGACCGCCGGCGGATGCGGCGGCGTGTAGCGGTGGGGAAACGGGCGGTCAGCGATACTCGCGCAGTTCGCTCGGCGTGTCGTCGTGATCGCCGTGCGGGTGGTGCTGCCAGGCCTTGACGTAGATTTCGTTCGACTTCTTGATCAGTCGCTCCGGCTGCTTCAGGTTGCGCAGCTGGGTGTCTTCGCAGAAATAGAGCATCGTGCGGATCAGTCGCATCTTCAGCGAACCGTCGAGTACGAAGCCGTGCGCGCGCAGTGCCCGCTCTATGCTGCGGAAGCTGTGGTCGGTCAGGCTGTACTCGATGGCGACCACGCGATCGCCCTGCGCGGTGACCGAAATGCCGCCGACCGCGGCGAGCAGCGCGAGCGCCTCATCGACGCGGCGCGGGCAGCGGCGACAGAAGCGCAGTTCGCGGTGCTTCATCAGGCCGGCCTGGGGGCCGTATCCGGGCTTGCGCGGCGCGCGGTGTTCGCGGCCGAAACGACGCTGGCTGGCATGTGCGACCATGGTTCAGCTCCTGCATCCGGCGGCGATCCGCAGATCGCCGCACGGCCCGCCAGGTACGGCGGGCCTCAGTTTTTCTGGATGATCTGCAATCCCTTCAGCAGATTCAAGGCCTGGGTGAACTGGTAATCCGACGCGGTGGCGAACTCGAACGGCGCGGCCGGTTTGGCATCCTCGTCCTCCTCCTTCGCCGGCTTGCCCTTGGCGCCAGCGGCGGGTTTCGGTGCGGCTTCCTCGGGTTCCTTGTCGTTGCCGAGGTGACGGTCGAGGTCGGCTTCGCGCAAACGGATGCCACCGCCGCTGCCATTCGGCGTCTCTTCGACGATGATGTCCGGCACGATGCCCTTGGCCTGGATCGAGCGGCCGTTCGGCGTGTAGTAACGCGCCGTCGTCAGCTTGATCGCGGTGTTGTTGGCCAGCGGCATGATGGTCTGCACCGAGCCTTTCCCGAAGGTGTGGGTGCCCATGATGACCGCGCGCTTGTGGTCCTGCAGCGCGCCAGCGACGATTTCCGACGCCGAGGCCGAACCCGAGTTCACCAGCACGACCATGGGCACCGACTTGGCGCCGGCCGGCAGCGTGGCGAGATAGTCCTCGCGCGACCCGCGCAGGTAATCCTCCGGCGCGGCGATGAAGCGGCGCTTGGCGTCCTCGGTGCGGCCGTCGGTCGACACCACGGTCGCCTTCGGCGGCAGGAAGGCGGCAGATACGCCCACGGCACCGTGCAGCAGGCCGCCCGGGTCGTTGCGCAGGTCGAGCACCAGACCTTTCAGTTCGCCGTCCTTGTACAGCTTGCCGATGTGCTTGGCGAGGTCCTCGGCGCTGGCTTCCTGGAACTGCGTCAGGCGCAGGTAACCGTAGCCGGGTTCGACCAGCTTCGATTTCACCGACTGCACCTTGATGATTTCGCGCGTCAGCGTGACCTCGATCGGCTTCGTTTCGCCCTTGCGCGCGATGGTCAGGCGGATGCTGGTGTCCGGCTTGCCGCGCATGCGCTTGACCGCGTCGCTCAGCGTGAGTCCCTTGGTCGAGGTGTCGTCCAGCTTGATGATCAGGTCGCCCGCCTTGACGCCAGCACGGAAGGCCGGCGTGTCCTCGATCGGCGACACCACCTTGACGAAGCCGTCTTCCATGCCGACCTCGATGCCGAGGCCGCCGAATTCGCCCTGGGTGCCGGCCTGCAGATCCTTGAACGCGTCCTGGTCGAGGTAGGCCGAGTGCGGGTCGAGACCCGACAGCATGCCGCTGATCGCGTGGGTGATCAGCTTCTTGTCATCGACCGGCTCGACATAGCCCGACTTCACCGCATTCAGCACGTCGGCGAACTGGCGCAGTTCCTCGACCGGCAGCGTGCTGCCGACCGGCTTGTTCGCGTTGGCGGAGAAATTGAGACTGAGCAGTACCCCGGCACACAGTCCGATCATGACCAGCCCGGTTTGCTGCAGCTTCTTTTGCATCGATTGCACTCCGCATATTTTTCGGCAGGTAACGGAAGCTGCACCCTCGGTGCAGCCTAGCGGGCAACCCATTTCAGCGGGTCCAGCGCCTGTCCCTGATGCCGCAATTCAAAGTATAAACCTGATTCCGAAGCCCCACCGCTGGCGCCGATCGAGGCGATCACCTCGCCGGCGCGTACCGCTGCGCCAACCGACTTCAGCACGGCTTCGTTGTTGCCATAGACACTCAGATAGTTGTCGCCGTGATCGACGATGACCAGGTTGCCGAAACCGCGCAGCCAGTCCGCGAACACCACGGTACCGGCAGCCACCGCCTTGACGTCGCCCGCCGTTGCGCGGATGAAGATGCCGCGCAGCGGTGTTCCGCCATCCGCGCCTTGGGCACCGAAGCGACGCGCAAGTTCGCCACTGGCCGGCCAGGGCAGTCGACCGCGCAGTTTGGGGAAGGCAACGCCGCCGTGATCGACCGGCGCCGACTGCACGACCGGACCGCGGCTTTCGCGGCCGGCGGGCGCCGGCGCGTCGTCGGCCGGGCCTGCCGCGGGCGTCTTCGGCGGCGTGCTGCGGGTGCTGCGCCGCGACAGCGATTCGATCAGCCGGCTCAGTCGCGCCTCGTCGCGCTTGAGCTGGGCCAGTTCCTTGCGTTCGGTGCGCAACTGGGTGGCGATGCGGTCGAGCACTTTGCGCCGCACGTCGTGCTCGGCCTGCAGCTTGCCGCGCTCGCGTTCGCGCTCCGTTTCCAGGGTGCGGATTTCGTCCAGCTGGGCGTCCTGCTGTGCCAGCAGCTCGCGCTGGCGCGTCAGCGTCGCACGATGGTCGTCCATCAGCCTGAGCTGGCTTTTCGACAGGCTGCGCAGGTAGTGCAGGTCGCGTGCGCTCTGGTTGGGATCGGTGCCGGACAGCAGGTGGCGCAACGCATCGGCCTCGCCGGCGCGCTGGTGGCCGCGCAGCAGTTGCGCCAGTTGTGATTGCTGGGTGCGCAGACGCTCTTCGCCGGCGGCCACGTCCTTGCGCGTCTGCGTCAGCGCGCTTTCGACCGCCTTGCGGCGGCCGGCGATGTCGCGCAGCGCACGGCTGGCGTCGGAAATGGCCTTTTCCGAGCTGCGCAGCTCGTCGCGGGCCTCGCGGTGTGCGCTTTCAGACTGGTTCAGTTCATCGCGCAGCGCTTCCATGCGCTGCTGAAGGGCGCGCAGCTGTTCCGGGCTGGACTGGACTGCGCGCTCGGCGAAGGCGGTTCCGGGCAGCGTGCAGAGCAGTGCCCGGACCAGCCAGCGCTTCACTCCATCCACGGTGCGCGCTGTTCGGCCGATTGCGGCTCTTCGGCTTCGGGGATGGGCGGACGCTGGCGCTGCGGCACGGCGCGGCTCTGGTTGGCCACGGCGTCGATGGCGGCGCGGATGGCTTCCTGGTCGCCGAGGTAGTAGTGGCGGATCGGCTTCAGGTTCTCGTCCAGCTCATACACCAGCGGCTGGGCGGTCGGGATGTTCAGGCCGAGGATGTCCTGTTCCGACACGTTGTCGAGGTACTTGATCAGCGCGCGCAGGCTGTTGCCGTGGGCGACGATGAGCACGTTCTTGCCGGCCTTGATCTGCGGCGCAATCTCGGCGTCCCAGAATGGGATGACGCGGGCCACGGTGTCCTTCAGGCATTCGGTGCGCGGAAACTGCTCGTCCGGCACTTCGGCGTAGCGCGGGTTCTTGCGATCGAGGCGCGGATCGTCCTCTTCCAGCGCCGGCGGCGGCGTGTCGTAGGAGCGGCGCCACACCAGCACCTGTTCCTCGCCGAACTTCTGCGCCGTCTGCGCCTTGTTCAGGCCCTGCAGCGCGCCGTAGTGACGCTCGTTCAGGCGCCAGGTCGGACGGATCGGAATCCACATCAGGTTCAGTTGTTCGAGCGCGACGTAGAGCGTCTTGTTGGCGCGCTTGAGCACCGAAGTGAAGGCCATGTCGAAGCGGTAGCCTTCGCGGTTGAGCAGGCGGCCGGCTTCGCGGGCCTCGATTTCGCCTTTGTCGGTCAGACCGACGTCGGTCCATCCGGTGAAACGGTTTTCCTTGTTCCAGACGGATTCGCCGTGGCGCAGCAGAACGAGCTTGTACATATCGGGTGGGCTATGTGTGAAGGGCGCGGCGCCCCGGTGAGACGTGCTGCACTGCGGACTCGTGGTCTGCAGGTGGACTGACCGCGCTTGGGCTAAAATGCGCATTTTCCCAGAAAACGCAGCGCGCGGCCCCGTAAAAATTCGACAGAAGATGACATGTCGAAACATCCGCGTTGCCGGATGACACGATCCCGGCGATGATGCGGACCCCGTTACAGCGGACCGCCTGCCGCGAGCCCCACAGCCTGCCAGCACCTCTCTCCCATGGAATTCCTGACTCAGAACAACAACTACCTCTGGGCCATTTCGGCCCTGATCAGCGGCGTCGCGCTGCTCGTCATGACGCTGCGCACGAAGACCTCCGGTCCGCGCCTGACGCCGGCGCAGGCGACGCAACTGATCAACCGCGAGGACGCCCAGGTGATCGACGTGCGCGAACAGCCCGAATGGGCCAAGGGCCGCATCGCCGGTTCGCGTCACATTCCGGTTGGTCAGATCGATCAGCGCATCGGTGACCTGGAAAAGTTCAAGGACCGCCCGCTCATCGTTGTCTGCGCCAGCGGCATGCGTTCCGCCAGCGCCTGCTCGACGCTGCGCAAGGCCGGTTTCGAAAAGGTGTTTGCACTCGACGGCGGTATCGGCGCCTGGGAACAGGCCGGTCTGCCACTGACCAAGAAGTGATGTCATGGCACACGTACTGATGTACACGAGCGGCTACTGCCCCTACTGCGTGCAGGCGGAGCGCCTGCTCGTGTCCAAGGGCGTGACCGACATCGAGAAAGTGCGGGTCGACACCGACCCGGCGCGGCGTACTGAAATGATGGAGAAAACCGGCAGGCGTACCGTGCCGCAGATCTACATCGACGACTTCCATGTGGGCGGGTGCGACGATCTGCACGCACTCGACCGCGAAGGCAAGCTGGACCCGCTGCTGCAGGCCTGACCTGCGGCGTTCATCACCAACCGAGAAGCGAAAAATGGCCGACGAAGCAGTGCAACCCCAACAGCCCCAGGGCCCGGTGTTCTCCATCGAGAAGGTCTACGTGAAGGACCTGTCGCTCGAAGTCCCGAACGCCCCGGAAATCTTCCTCACCCGCGAAAACCCGAACGTGCAGATCCAGCTGCAGACGGAAGGCAAGGCGGTGCAGGACGGCGTGTTCGACGTGACGCTGACCGTCACCGTCACCGCCAAGATCGGCGAGAAGACGATGTTCCTGGTCGAAGTGCGTCAGGCCGGCATCTTCCAGATCCGCAACGTGCCGCAGGAAGACCTGCAGCCCATCCTCGGCATCGCCTGCCCGAACATCCTGTTCCCGTACGCCCGCGAAAGCGTGTCGGATGCGGTGAACCGCGCCGGCTTCCCGCCGGTCGTGCTGGCGCCGGTCAACTTCGAAGCGCTCTACCAGCAGCGCGCGCAGCAGGCCGCAGCCGGCCAGGACGGCGCGCCGACGGTTCAGTGATGAAGCGCATCGCGCTGGCGGCGCTGGCCGCCTTCGCCATCGCCCCGGCCGCCCAGGCGGCGGGGCTCGAATATCGCTCGCTTGCCGACGTCGCCGTCATGTACGACGCGCCGTCGAAGCAGGCGCGCCAGCAGTACGTGATCGCGCGCCAGACGCCGGTCGAAGTCGTGCGTACGCAAGCCGGCTGGGTCAAGGTGCGCGAGCCGGGCGGCATGCTCGCCTGGGTCGAATCGTCGGCGCTGTCGCCGCAGCGCACCGTCATCGTCAGCGTCGACAAGGCGCGCGTCCTGGCCAAGCCGGAGGACAACGCGCCGCTGGTGTTCGAAGCCGAGCGCCGCGTGCTGCTCGAACCGGTGTCGGAACCCGCGCCGGCCGGCTGGGCGCGCGTGAAGCACCGTGACGGCCAGAGCGGCTTTGTCCGCATCGGCCAGGTGTGGGGCCTGTGAGCCCCGATCGCCGCGCATGAAGATCGCCGTCCTCGGCGCCGGTGCCTGGGGCACCGCGCTGGCCGTCGCCTACGCGGCCGATCACGACGTCACCCTGTGGACGCGCGACGCGTCGCACGCGCAGGCGCTGCGCGCGTCGCGTCGCAACGAGCGCTACCTGCCCGAGATCGCGCTGCCCGACAGCATCCGCATCGACGCCGACATCGCGCACGCGCTTTCCGGCTGCGAACTCGCGCTGATCGCCACGCCGATTGCCGGTCTGCGCGACGCGCTGCGTGCCGTCGCCGCGTCCGGTGTGCCGGCCGTGCTGTGGGCGTGCAAGGGTTTCGAGGCGGGCACCGGCCTGCTGCCGCATGCGGTGGCGGCTGAGGTATTGCCGGAGACGGTCAGCCGCGGCGCGCTGAGCGGCCCCAGCTTCGCGGTCGAGGTGGCGCGCGGCCAGCCGACCGCGATCACCGTCGCCAGCAACGACCTCGCTTTCGCCTCCCGCATCGCCGCCGAGCTGCACAGCCCGCGGCTGCGCCTGTACGCGCAGGACGATCTGACCGGCGTCGAGGTCGGTGGTGCGGTCAAGAACGTGCTCGCCATCGCCACCGGCGTCTGCGACGGTCTCGGTTTCGGGCTCAACGCGCGCGCCGCGCTGATCACCCGCGGCCTGGCCGAGATCGCCCGCCTCGGCGAAGCGCTGGGCGGCCACGGCATCACCTTCATGGGCCTGGCCGGCATGGGCGACCTGATACTGACCTGCACCGGCGACCTGTCGCGCAACCGTCGCGTCGGCCTGATGCTGGCCGAAGGCCTGTCGCTCGATGCGGTGCTGCAGAAACTGGGCCACGTCGCCGAAGGGGTGTCGACCGCACGCGAAGCCGCTGCGCTGGCGCGTCGCATGGGCGTCGACATGCCGATCACGCGCGCCGTCGCCGACGTGCTCGACGGCCGCCTCAGCGCGGCGCAGGCGGCCGAGCGGCTGCTGGCGCGCGACCCCAAGGTGGAACAGGAAGCAGTGCTCGAACGCGCCGACGACGTCGACCTCGGCGCCCTGCAGCCGGGCGCTCAGTCCGGCTGAAGCGCGCCGTCGAAGCCGTGCTGTCGCCACGCCTCGTAGGCGACGATGGCGACCGAATTGCTCAGATTCAGGCTGCGACAGTCGGGTCGCATCGGAATGCGCAGGCGCTGCGCCGCCGGCACCGTGTCGAGCAGGCTGCCCGGCAGGCCGGCGGTTTCCTGACCGAACAGGAAGATGTCGCCGGCACGATACTGAGGCGTCGTGTGCGCCACCCGTCCGCGCGTGCTCAGCGCGTACAGCCGGCCGTCGTCAGGCTGCAGCGCGAGTGCGGCCGACAGCGCCGCCCAGTCCTCATGCACCGTCACGTTGATCAGGTCGCGGTAATCCATGCCGGCGCGCTTCAGGTGCTTGTCGCTGATGTCGAAGCCGAGCGGCTTCACCAGGTGCAGGCGGAAACCGCCGTTGGCGCACAGGCGCATCACGTTGCCGGTGTTGGGTGGAATTTCGGGCTGGTACAGGACGATGTGGAACATGGACGTGCGTGATCGGGCGGAGGCGCGATTGTGCCAGCGGACGCCGTCGCCGGTCAGGCTGTCCGGTCAGCCGCGGTGCAGGCCGGCCAGCAGCACGTCGACGATGTGGCGCGGAGCGGCCGCGATGCAGCGGCCTGCGTCGAACACACTGCGCAGGCCTGCAGGCGCGGCCGGGCCGACGTGCACGCACTGTGTCGTCACCCCGGCGTGGCGCGCTTCGCGTACCGCCCGCTTCACATCCTCCAGCAGATAGCGCGGGTCGTGCACGTCGATGTCGTGCGGTTCGCCGTCGGTCAGCAGCACGATCAGCGGCCGCTCGCCCAGCGCATGGGCGGCGGCGTGACGCAGCGCGGCGCCGATGCGGGTCGAGCCGTGACTGCGCAGCCCGGCGGCGCGGGCGCAGACGCGCAGGTCCAGCGCGCCGTCGTGTTCGTCCTTCAGGTGCTGCACGCGCACGCGGTGACGGGTGTCGGATGCGAACGCCCACACGCGGACGATGTGGCCGTCACCTTCAAGTGCGTTCGCGGCCAGCAAGGCGGCGTCACGCAGGTGCTCGAGCAGCGGTCGGCCATCCGCGCAGGGCTGTGCGGTGGAGGCGGACGCATCGATCAGCAGCAGCACGTCGCGGCCGCTGTCCGTCGGGCGCGCCGCGCGAAAAAGCCGGGACGGTGGCCGCGTGCGTGTGCGTAGCGCGATGCCCGCCTCGATCAGCGCCTCGGTGTGCAGCACTTCGCCGTCGCGCTCGCGGCCGCTGCCCGGACGCCCCGCTGAGCGACGCTGCGCGGCGGGCAGCCGGCGGATCTGCGCCTGCAGTCGCGCGCGCAGTGCCGTGGCGTCGACTTCGAGCGGGCGGCTTTCGATCACCGTGCACCAGTCCGGCCGCAGTCGCGTGATCAGGCGATCCCACTCCGGGTACTTCAGCATGCGCAGCGGCGCTTCCGACCACAGTGCGGTGGCTGCACCTTCGCCCTGATCGGCGCCGCCGGTCGCCTGCGGCGGCGGACGTTCCGCCGTCACATCCTTGTCGTCGTGACCGCTGCCGTGGCTGTCGGCGTCCTCGCGTTCCAGCGGCGTGGTGGACGGCGGCAGCTTGTCGTCGGCGATCCACAGGTGGAGGTTGTCGTCGCGGTAGGCCGGCTCGACCCGCCAGCCGGCCGCATTGAAATTCAGGCGCATCTGGCCGATGTCGTTGCCCAGCCGCGATGCCGCCTCGCGCAGCCGTTGCGGCGTGTCGAGCGCGAGCGTGCCATCGGCTGTGAAGAACAGCCGGCGCACCTTGGCGATCCAGGCGTGGCCGTCGGCATGCACCGGGTCGAACAACGCGTGCGCCAGCCGCACCAGCAGCGCGTCGAAGCCGTTGCCGTCGTCCGGACCGGCGACGTGGAAGGGCGCCCACAGCGTGCGCAGGCCCGGCAGGTCCCGCATCGCCAGCCATTCGACGCGGGCGTCCTCCAGCGTTTCCAGCAGCACGCGCTGTATCGGCTTCAGTTTCGCGCGCGGCTGCGCTGCGCCGCCGTATGCGAGGTGCGCGGCCGCGTGGGCGGCGCGGGCGCGGGTGAGCAACGCGTCGTCCGGCGGCAGATGCAGCACCGGCCGCGTGCCGGCGCGCGACAGGACCGCGCGCGGGCGGTCGTCCGGCGTCGCGAGCGTCGTCAGCCGCGGCTGCACTGCCCACAGCGCGACCAGGTAGATGCCCAGCGGCCGGCTGTCTGCCAGCGCGGATTCAGGCGATGCAGGCATCGACCATGGCGGCCAGCGCCTGACCGACTTCCGGGTCGTCGGACAGCGGCACCGCGATGGCCTGCTGGCAAGCGGCGCGCGGCGCCAGCCCCTCGGCGATCAGCAGGCCGGCGTGAATGAGCATGCGGGTCGAGGCGCCCTCGTCCAGTTCGTCGCCGGCCAGCCGGCGCGTGCGCTCGGCCAGTGTCACCAGTTGTTTCGCGATGACAACGTCAACGCCGGATTCGTGCATCACGATGGCCGCTTCGCGTGCCGGATCCGGGTAGCCGAATTCGAGCGCGGTGAAGCGCTGCCGGGTCGATGCCTTCAGCGTCTTGTGCACGCCGTGGTAACCCGGGTTGTAGGACACGACCAGGCGGAAATCCGGATGCGCGTGCAGCAGTTCGCCGGTGGCGGCCAGCGGCAGCTGGCGGCGCGCGTCGGTCAGCGGGTGGATGAGCACCGTGGTGTCGGCGCGTGCTTCCACCAGTTCGTCGAGGTAGCAGATCGCGCCGAAGCGCACCGCACGGGTGAGCGGACCGTCCTGCCAGCGCGTGCCGCCGGCGTCGAGCAGGAAGCGGCCGATCAAGTCGCCGGCCGACAGATCCTCGTGGCAGGCGACGGTGATCAGCGGCAGGCCCAGCCGCCACGCCATATGCTCGACGAAGCGCGTCTTGCCGCAACCGGTCGGGCCTTTCAGCATCAGCGGCAGGCCGCGCGCGTGCGCCGCCTCGAAGGCGGCGATCTCGCCGCCGACCGGCGCATACCAGGGTTCGTCCCGGATGCGCCAGTCGGCCAGCGCGTCGTCCGGCGCCACCGGGTCGTGCAACTTCATTTGTGACCGACGGTAGACGGGTTGGGCAGGCCTTCGATCGGGCATTCCTCGGTGCCGACGGTGTCGCGCGTGAAGGCTTCGACCGCTTTGCGCGTGCCTTCCGGATCGTTGATCCACTTCGAGTAGAAGTCGTAGGGGCAGGTGGCCACGCCCTTGTCGCCTTCGCGCGAATTGATCAGGCCGGTGTAGCCGCGGTGCAGCAGCTTGAACAGGTGGTTTTCCGACTGGCCGTTCTTGCGGAAGTCGCGGATCAGGCTCTTGGACAGCGCGGCGTACTGCATGCCCATTTCCTCCTCGCCGCACTCGCCCAGCGTGCGACCGTCGAAGCCGACGATGGCCGAGTGGCCGAAGTAGGTGTAGACGCCGTCGAAACCGGCCGCGTTGGCGACCGCGACATAGCAGTTGTTGGCGAAGGCCATGGCTTTCGCCATCGTCACCTGCTGGTCCTTGGCCGGGTACATGTAGCCCTGGCAGCGCACGATCAGTTCGGCGCCCTTCATCGCGCAATCGCGCCAGATTTCCGGGTAGTTGCCGTCGTCGCAGATGATGAGGCTCACCTTCAGGCCCTTCGGACCGTCCGACACGTAGGTGCAGTCGCCCGGATACCAGCCCTCGATCGGCACCCAGGGCATGATCTTGCGGTACTTCTGGACGATCTCGCCCTGGTCGTTCATCAGGATGAGCGTGTTGTACGGCGCCTTGTTCGGGTGTTCCTCGTGCCGTTCGCCGGTCAGCGAAAACACGCCCCACACCTTGGCCTTCTTGCAGGCGGCCGCGAAGATGGCCGTTTCCTCGCCGGGGATCGCCGAAGCCGTGTCGTACATCTCCTTCGAGTCGTACATGATCCCGTGCGTGCTGTACTCCGGGAAGATGACCAGGTCGAGGCCGGGCAGGCCGGACTTCATGCCGACGATCATGTCGGCGATCTTGCGCGCGTTGTCCAGCACCTCGGCCTTGGTGTGCAGGCGCGGCATCTTGTAATTGACGACGGCGACGCCGACCGTGTCCTTGCTGCTCGAAATGTCCCCGTGGTGCATGACTGGCCTCCGCTGCTGAATGGGTGGAAGAGAAGTTTCAAGACTTCCCATTCTGCGAATGCCGCCGACGACGCCAATACGGTGAACGACGTATCGGGGCATGGAACCCGACAGCAGCGATGCCCCGAGCCCGATTGCCGTCCAGTGACTTCAGAGCTTGGAGTCGTGCTTACTGCGCAGGTCGTCGAATGCCGGTACCAGCGCCATGATCGCAAGCAGCAAGGCCATGGGCAGTGTGAACAGGTAACCCAGGTGTTTGAAGCCGAATGCGCCGGACAGTGCGCCCGACAGAAAGCTCGCGAGCAGCCCGGACAGTACGAGCAGTCGCTCCCTGTCGGCGCGAATGTGGAGCGACGGATCCGGCTGGCGATTCCAGTAGAGCAGTTTGCCCATCTCGATACCCAGATCCGTGACGATGCCGGTCATGTGCGTCGTGCGGATGACCGCATTCGACAGTTTGGTGACTATCGCGTTTTGGAGTCCCATCATGAAGCACAGCAGAATCACCGTAAAAGGCAGAAGCAGTGCCTCGTACTCGTACAGCCGTGAACCAAGCAGACCGAAGCACAGGATGAGGACCGCTTCGAAAAGAAGCGGCAGCGCATACTCGCTCGACATGCGGCGGTTGCGAGCGAAGTTGACCATCAACGCGCAACACATTGCGCCAGCGAGAAAGGCAACGATGGCCACGATGGCGTCGACGACCAGCGCCGTCTGACCCAGTGCGACGTTGTCTGCCAGCGCCGAAACGATGCCGGTCACATGCGAGGTGTACTGCTGAACGGCCAGGAAGCCGCCGGCATTGATTGCACCCGCGACGAAAGCGAGTACCCAGCCCAGCTGCCTGTTGCCCGCGACGGTTCTTCGACGACCGATGAGAAAGCGCGCGTAGTCGACTGGCATGGTGATGTTCGGGAGAAGTGCAGTGCGGCTGCGAGAGTGGATGGAAAGGACGGCGTCTCAGGTGTAGCTGACCGGAGGTGTCGTGGCGTTTGCCGACTGCGCACGCAGCAGTGCATCGGTCAGGTTGCCGGCGATGTTGTCTTCGCCGAGCCGCGCGGCGAAGCCGGAGCGGCGGATCAGCGAGGCCGGCTGGTCGTTCAGGTCGCACAGCACCAATGTGGCGCCGCGCCGCGCGAGATTGCGCTGCAGCGTCTGCAGGATGTCGAGGCCGGTGGTGTCGATGCTGATCACCTTTTCCAGATCGAGGATGACCGCGTCAGGGTGGCCGTCCTGCATCAGCAGCAGGTTTTCCAGCTTGTTGGCGGCACCGAAGAACAGCGAACCGGTCAGCCGGTAGGCGAGGATGCGCGGCGTGCCGTCGGCGCGGCTGAGTGCCCGGACGCCGTAGTGCTCTTCCAGTGGCAGGCGCTCGATGCGCGTCAGGTCGGACATGCGGTAGATGAAGAACAGGCTGGCGAGCACCATGCCCAGTTCCACCGCCAGCGTCAGGTCGAACACCACGGTGACGAAGAAGGTGGCGAGCAGGATGGTGCGGTAGGGCGCCGAATAGCGGCGCAGTTCCGACGGCGCGAAGGCGTGCCATTCGCCCATGTTGACCGACACCACAACGACGATGGCCGACAGCGTGGCGAGCGGGATGTGCGCGGCCAGCGGTGCGGCCGCCAGCACGATGGCGAGCAGTACGCCCGCGTGCAGCATGCCGGCCACCGGCGTGCGTCCGCCGGTGCGCACATTGGTGGCGGTTCGCGCGATGGCGCCGGTGGCGGCGAAGCCGCCGAACAGCGGGGCGGCGACATTGGCGATGCCCTGCGCCATCAGTTCCTGGTTCGGGTCGTGCCGGTCGTCGATCTGTGCATCGGCCACGCGCGCCGACAGCAGCGATTCGATGGCGCCGAGCAGCGCGATCGCCAGCGCCGGTGCGATCAGTTTGCCGAGCAGGCCGAGCGACAGTGCCGGCAGGCCGATGTCCGGCAGTTCGCGTGGAATGCCGCCGAAGCGGCTGCCTATGGTGTCGACCGGAAGCTGCAGCAGCGCGTTGGCCGCGGTGGCGATCACCAGCACCGCCAGCGGCCCGGGCAGCCGGCGCATCCAGGCGATGTCCTTCGCCACCCGGTTCCAGCCCAGCAGCACGGCCAGCGAGGCGAGCGACAGCGACAGCGTCGGCAGGTCCAGCGTGGGCAGCGCGTCGAATAGCGCGCGCATCTTGCCGAAGAACTCGCCCGGCAGCGCGTCGATCTTCAGCCCGAGAAAATCCTTGATCTGCGAAATGAAGATGACCACGGCGATGCCGTTGGTGAAGCCGATCACCACTGACAGCGGGATGAAGCGGATCATGCTGCCGAGCCGGAAGGCGCCCATCGCCAGCAGCATGACGCCGGACATCATCGTTGCGATCAGCAGGTTCTGTACGCCGTAGTCGGCGACGATGGCGTAGATGATGGGAATGAAGGCGCCAGTCGGACCGCCGATCTGCACCCTTGAACCGCCGAGCGCCGAAATCAGGAAACCGGCGACGATGGCGGTCCAGATGCCGGCGGTCGGCGACATGCCGCTGGCGATGGCGAAGGCCATGGCCAGCGGGAGCGCCAGCACGCCGACCGTCAGGCCGGCCGACAGGTCGCCGGAGAACTGTCCGCGGTCATAGGCCGGCAGCGTGTCTAGAAGCTTGGGTCGGAAGCTGAAATTCATGGTGTCTCCGCAATGAGAGGGTGCGCAAGGCGCGTCGCATGAGGCGGTGCGGAGACGGGTGCCCGTGGCCGGTGTGGCGCAGCACGACCCAGCGCTTGGTCGGGGTCAGCGGCATAAGGGGCGGCCACGGGGTTTCATGAGGCCATTGTGTTCGCGGCCGGCGCCGCGTGTCCAGCGCCTCAGCGGCGCCGGCGCAGTCGCGCACCGATCAGGCCGAGGCCGGCTGCCAGCGTCGCCCAGGCCGACGGCTCCGGCACCGCGGCCACGGCGGCGGTCTGCGCCGCCCAGTAGGGCGGCAGCGTGTCCCATGGGTTGCTGATGTCGTCGTCGGTGACATAGACGTGGCCGACGTTCATCGCGCGCGCGCGGGCGATCACGTCCTGCATCGCGGCAGCGTCCGGCACCTCGTAGACCAGGTGGGCGAAGCGGCTGGCGTCCTGCGTCTGTGTCCAGGCGTCCGCCTCGTAGCCGGTGTATTCAGCGGCCGGGCTTTCGAAGGTGACCAGCACGTCGGCGGTGGCGAGATAGTCCGGAGCGGTCTGCGTGCCCGGATTGCCGACGATGAAGCCGCTGCCATCCAGCCCGCGGATGTAGTCGTGCAGCGACTGGTAGTAGCCAAGGTGCGCCGTGTCGTTCGACATCTCGTCGATGAAGATGCCGTCGACGCCGTACAGCGCGTAGTAGCGGTCGATCTCCGCGCGCACCATGGCAGCGCTGCGCGTGCCGTAGCTGGTATGCACATAGCCGATCACGCGACCACCGGCTGCCTGCAGGCTGCCCACCACGGCGGTGTAATTCGTGTCGAGCGTGCTGCCCGGCCCGCTGTCCGGATTCAGGATGGCGGTGATGCCGACCCCAGGTGCAGAGTCGGTCAGGGTCTGCCAGTAGCTCGCGCCATCGTCGGCCGGATAGAAGTAGGCGGGAACCAGCAGTTCGAGGGCATGCGCGGTGGGCATGAACAGGGCGAGCAAGGCGGTGGCAACAGCGGATTTCACGGCGACTCCCGGAGAAGGTCAAGGCGATGCATCCTGCGCCGGTGCCGGCGAGGAGGCAATCGCCTTTACGGCCGTGGCTGCCGCGACTGTAGGCGCCGCCCTTTGATCGCGACGCGCGTGCCGGCGGCTGTCGGGGTCGGAAGACCCCTCCCACAGAACCCCGGCTCCGGCCACGGATCGGGCGCGCTCCCGGTGGGAGCGGCCTTGGCCGCGATGTGCAGGCTTCGATGCAGGCCTCGGTCCGGGGCGAGACCTTCTGTAGACCTCAGCTGCTCAGCGCCTTGCGGCTGCTTTCGATGTGTTCCTGCATCGCGCGGCGGGCGGCTTCGGCATCGTGTGCCTGCAGCGCGGCGAGCAGCACGCGGTGCTCTTCCAACGAGGCGACCAGCCGGCCTTCGAGGTAGAGCGAGTCGTGCCGCTGAAGCTTCAGCACCGCGCGCAGCTCGTCGATCATCTGCGCCATGCGGCGGTTGCCGGCGATGTGGTGGATGAGCAGGTGGAAGCGCTGGTTGGCGTCGAAAAAGCGGTCGATGTCGCGCGCGGCTGCGCTGTCTTCCAGTGCCTGGTGCAGCGCGGCCAGTTCGGCCAGGTCGGCGTCGGACGCGCGGCGGGCGGCGCCGGCGGCGCACTCGCCTTCCAGCAGCGCCATGATGGGATAGATCTCTTCCAGGTCGCCGCCGCTGATCTGCGCGACATAGCAGCCGCGGCGCGGCTTCAGCACCACCATGCCCTCGGTGGCGAGCACCTTCAGCGCCTCGCGCAGCGGCGTGCGCGAAATGCCGTACTGGGTGGCGAGCGCCTGTTCGTCTATCCACTCGCCGGGTGCCATCGCGTGACTCTGGATCAGCCGGCGCAGACGGTCGGCGACCTCTATATACAGAGCGCGCGGAGCGATGGCTTCGGCGGACGGATTCAGGGTTTCGCTGTTCATGTGTGTGTTTCGAGCTGAGCGCGGATGAGGGGCGAAAAGCCGGTTGCAGCCAGCCGGCAAAGATCGGGACCGACCCTGTTTTCTGCAACGCAACATCCGCTTGCATTCATAATTATGGATAAAGTATTCTCCGTTGCGCGCTGAGTCAAGCCGGTATCCGACCGATGCCGTGCCGGCAGCGCCGACCCGCAATCCGCAAGGACAGAACCATGGCCGACACGACGGGCAGCGCCCACCCTGAATACGCAGCGTGGCTGAAGGCTGCCGCCAAATCCGCGCCCGGCGGCGACGCCGCCAACCTGGACTGGAGAACGCCGGAAGGCCTGACGGTGAAGGCGCTTTACACCCGCGCCGACGTCGAGGGTCTGCCCAACGCCGATACGCTGCCCGGCTTCGCACCCTTCGTGCGCGGCCCGCAGGCCACGATGTACGCAGCCCGGCCATGGACCATCCGCCAGTACGCCGGCTTCTCGACCGCCGAAGAATCGAACAACTTCTATCGCAAGGCGCTGGCCGCCGGTGCCCAGGGCGTGTCGGTCGCGTTCGACCTCGCCACCCACCGCGGCTACGACTCGGACAATCCCCGCGTGGTCGGTGATGTCGGCAAGGCCGGCGTCGCGATCGACAGCGTCGAAGACATGAAACGCCTGTTCGACGGCATTCCGCTCGACAAGATCAGCGTGTCGATGACGATGAATGGCGCCGTGCTGCCGGTGCTGGCCGGCTTCATCGTCGCCGGCGAGGAACAGGGCGTGCCGCAGGCCCAGCTGTCGGGCACGATCCAGAACGACATCCTCAAAGAATTCATGGTGCGGAACACCTACATCTATCCGCCCCAGCCGTCGATGCGCATCGTCGCCGACATCATCGAATACACCGCGCGCAACATGCCGCGCTTCAACTCGATCTCGATTTCCGGCTACCACATGCAGGAAGCGGGCGCGACCCAGGGCCTGGAACTGGCACTGACGCTGGCCGACGGCATGGAATACGTGCGCACCGCGATGGCGCGTGGCATGGACGTCGACGACTTCGCCGGGCGACTGAGCTTCTTCTTCGCCATCGGCATGAACTTCTATCTGGAAGTGGCCAAGCTCCGCGCGGCACGACTGCTGTGGAGCCGCATCATGGATGGCTTCGGCGCCAAAAGCCCGAAGTCCAAGATGCTGCGCACCCATTGCCAGACCTCGGGCTGGTCACTCACCGAGCAGGACCCGTACAACAACGTGGTGCGCACCACGGTCGAGGCGATGGCCGCGGTGTTCGGCGGCACGCAGTCGCTGCACACCAACAGCTTCGACGAGGCGATCGCGCTGCCGACCGAATTTTCGGCCCGCATCGCGCGCAACACCCAGCTCATCCTGCAGGAAGAGACGCACATCACCAATGTGATCGACCCGTGGGCCGGCAGCTACATGATGGAAAAGCTGACCCAGGACATGGCCGACCACGCCTGGGCCATCATCGAGGAAGTCGAGCAGATGGGCGGCATGACCAAGGCGGTCGAGTCGGGCTGGGCCAAGCTGCAGGTCGAGAAGTGCGCGACCGAGAAGCAGGCGCGCATCGACTCCGGCCGCGACGTCATCGTCGGCGTGAACAAGTACAGGCTGGACAAGGAAGACGCGCTCGACGTGCTGGTGATCGACAATGTCGCGGTGCGCGAGTCGCAGGTGGCGCAGCTGGCGCGCATCCGCGCCAGCCGCGACGCCGCGGCAGTGAATGCCGCGCTGGCGGCACTGACCGCCGCGGCCGAATCCGGTCAGGGCAATCTGCTCGAACTGTCGGTCGCCGCGATGCGCGCACGCGCCACGGTGGGCGAAGTGTCGGATGCGCTGGAAAAGGTGTGGGGTCGTCACCGCGCGAGCACGCAGGCGGTGAGTGGCGTGTATCAGTCCGTGGTGGCCGATGACGAAGGATGGGGTGCGATGAAGGAGGAGGTCAGCCAGTTTGCCGAAGAGCAAGGCCGTCGCCCGCGCATCCTGATCGCCAAGCTGGGCCAGGACGGCCACGACCGCGGTGCCAAGGTCATCGCTACTGCCTTCGCCGACCTCGGCTTCGACGTGGACATCGCGCCGCTGTTCCAGACGCCGGAAGAAGCCGCGCGGCAGGCGGTCGAGAACGACGTGCATGCGGTCGGCGTGTCGACGCTGGCGGCCGGTCACAAGACGCTGGTGCCGCAACTGATTGCGGCGCTGCGCGCCCAGGGCGCGGACGACATCGTGGTGGTGGTCGGCGGTGTCATTCCTGCACAGGACTACGACGAGCTATACGGCCACGGCGTGTCCTGCGTGTTCGGCCCGGGCACGCCGATCCCGAAAGCCGCGAAGGACACGCTGGACGCGATCAGGGCGAAGGTCGCGTGATTGACGCGTCCGATCAGTCGCTCGTAGATGGCGTACTGGCTGGCCAGCGCCGCGCGCTGGCCAAGACCATCACGCTGATCGAATCGACGCGCGACGATCACCAGCTGCGCGCTGGCGAGGTGCTGCGCGCGCTGCTGCCACGCACCGGCCGCTCGATCCGCGTCGGCATTTCCGGCGTGCCCGGCGTAGGTAAATCCACCTTCATCGAAGCGCTCGGCCTGGCCTTGATTGCGAAGGGACACAAGGTGGCGGTGCTGGCGATCGATCCGTCGTCGACCGTCACCGGCGGCTCCATCCTCGGCGACAAGACGCGCATGGAGCACCTGTCGCAAAGCCTGGACGCCTTCATCCGTCCGTCACCGTCGGCCGGCAGTCTGGGCGGCGTGGCGGCGCGCACGCGCGAAGCCATGCTGGTGTGCGAGGCGGCCGGTTTCGACGTCGTCATCGTCGAGACGGTGGGCGTCGGTCAGTCGGAAACCGCGGTGGCCGGCATGACCGACGTGTTCGTGCTGCTGCAGCTGCCCAATGCGGGCGACGACCTGCAGGCGATCAAGAAGGGCATCGTCGAACTGGCCGATGTGGTCGTGTTCAACAAGGCCGATCTCGATGAAACCGCGGCCGAGCGCGCAATGCAGCAGATGAAGGGCGCACTGCACCTGCTGCGCGCGGCCTCGCCCGACTGGACGGTGCCGGTGCTCAAGGTGTCGGCGGTCAAGCATGCCGGGTTGGATGATTTCTGGTCGGCCATCCTGCGCTACCGCGATGCCATGCAGGCCAGCGGCGCCTGGGAGGTGCGGCGCAGCCGGCAGGCGCTGGACTGGATGTGGGCGCTGGTCGATCAGGGCCTGCGCCATCGTTTCGAACATCATCCGGCGGTGCGTGCCGCGCTTCCGGACATCCGCGCGGCGGTGGCCGCCGGCACCCTGCCTGCATCGGCGGCCGCGTTGCGGCTGCTGCAGGCGATGGACTGAATTCACGGAGGACTGACGATGCAAGACATCATCCGCAAGCTCGACGAAAAGCGCGAGAAGGCCCGCCTCGGCGGTGGCCAGCGCCGCATCGACGCGCAGCACGCGCGCGGCAAGCTGACCGCGCGCGAACGCCTCGAAGTGCTGCTCGACGAGGGCAGTTTCGAAGAGTGGGACATGTTCAAGGAGCACCGCTGTACCGACTTCGGCATGGCCGACGACTCGGTGCCGGGCGATGGCGTGGTGACCGGCTACGGCACCATCAATGGCCGGCTGGTGTTCGTGTTCTCGCAGGACTTCACCGTGTTCGGCGGCTCGCTGTCCGAGTCGCACGCGGAAAAGATCTGCAAGGTGATGGACCAGGCGATGAAGGTGGGCGCGCCGGTGATCGGCCTCAACGATTCGGGCGGCGCCCGCATCCAGGAGGGCGTCGCGTCGCTCGGTGGCTATGCCGAAGTGTTCCAGCGCAATGTGATGGCCTCCGGCGTCATTCCGCAGATTTCGCTGGTGATGGGCCCGTGCGCGGGCGGCGCGGTGTATTCGCCGTCGATGACCGACTTCATTTTCATGGTGCGCGATTCGAGCTATATGTTCGTGACCGGCCCGGAAGTGGTGAAGACGGTGACGCACGAGGAAGTCACCGCAGAGGACCTCGGCGGCGCCACCACGCACACCACCAAGTCCGGCGTGGCCGATCTGGCCTTCGAGAACGACGTCGATGCGCTGATGTACACGCGCCGCCTGTTCAACTACCTGCCGCTGTCCAACCGCGAGAAGCCGCCGGTGCGTCCGAGCACCGACCCGACCGACCGCCTCGACCCCAGCCTCGACACGCTGGTGCCGGCCAACGCGAACCAGCCCTACGACATGAAGGAGCTGATACTCAAGATCGTCGACGACGGCGACTTCTTCGAGATCCAGCCCGACTACGCAAAGAACATCGTGGTCGGCTTCGCGCGCATGGAAGGCAGCACGGTCGGCATCGTCGCCAACCAGCCGCTGGTGCTGGCCGGCTGTCTGGACATCAAGAGCTCGATCAAGGCGGCGCGCTTCGTGCGCTTCTGCGATGCCTTCAACATTCCGGTCATCACGCTGGTCGACGTGCCGGGCTTCATGCCGGGCACGGCTCAGGAATACGGCGGCATCATCAAGCATGGCGCCAAGCTGTTGTATGCCTACGCCGAGTGCACCGTGCCCAAGGTGACGGTGATCACGCGCAAGGCCTACGGCGGCGCCTACGACGTGATGAGTTCCAAGCATCTGCGCGGCGACGTGAATTTCGCCTGGCCGAGTGCGGAAATCGCGGTGATGGGGCCGAAGGGCGCGGTGGAAATCATCTTCCGCGAAGAGAAGAACGACCCGACCAAGATTACCGCGCGTGAAGCCGAGTACCGCGAGAAGTTCGCCAACCCCTTCATCGCCGGCAAGCGCGGCTTCATCGACGACGTGATCATGCCGAGCGAAACGCGCAAGCGCATCTGCCGCTCGCTGGCCATGCTGCGCGACAAGCAGATCGAGAACCCGTGGCGCAAGCACGGCAACATTCCGCTGTGATGGTGCGAGAGGAATACTGACCATGTTTACGAAAATCCTGATCGCGAACCGCGGCGACTCGCAGCGCGGTCGCGCTGCGAACCCCACTACTCGCTTCGCACGCGCAGCGTGTGAGGGCGACCTCGCCTCGGAGACCTGCCATGTTTGACGAGATACTGATCGCGAACCGCGGCGACTCGCAGCGCGGTCGCGCTGCGAACCCCACTACTCGCGCCACACGCGCAGCGTGTGGAAGCGATCTCGCCGCGGAGACCCGCCATGTTTGACAAGATACTGATCGCGAACCGCGGCGAGATCGCCTGCCGCGTCATCCGTACCGCGCGCCGCATGGGCATCGCCACCGTCGCCGTCTACTCGGAGGCGGATGCCAATGCGCTGCACGTCGAGCTGGCGGACGAAGCCGTCTGCATTGGCCCGGCGCCGGCGCGTGAGTCCTATCTGGTGACCGACAAGATCATCGCGGCCTGCAAGGCGACTGGTGCGCAGGCGGTGCATCCGGGCTACGGCTTCCTGTCGGAGAATGAATCGTTCTGCGAGGCGCTGGAGCGCGAAGGCATCGTGTTCATTGGCCCGAAGACGCACGCCATCGCAGCGATGGGCGACAAGATCGCGTCGAAGAAGCTGGCCAAGGAAGCGGGTGTTAACACCATTCCCGGCTGGAATGACCCGATCGAAAGCCCGGAGCGCGCGGTCGAGATCGCGCGCGGCATCGGCTACCCGGTCATGATCAAGGCCAGCGCGGGCGGTGGCGGCAAGGGCCTGCGCGTGGCGTTCAACGACGCCGAGGCGCACGAGGGCTTCGCCTCCTGCGTCAACGAGGCGAAGAACGCCTTCAACGACGATCGCGTGTTCATCGAGAAATTCGTCGAGGAGCCGCGCCACATCGAAATCCAGGTGCTGGGCGACGCCTTCGGCAAGGTGGTCTACCTGAACGAGCGCGAGTGCTCGATCCAGCGCCGCCACCAGAAGGTGATCGAGGAGGCGCCGTCGCCCTTCATCGACGCCGATACCCGGCGCGCGATGGGCGAGCAGGCGGTGAAGCTGGCCAAGGCGGTGCAGTACCAGTCCGCCGGCACGGTCGAATTCGTGGTCGGCCGCGACAAGTCCTTCTACTTCCTCGAAATGAACACCCGGCTGCAGGTCGAGCACCCGGTGACCGAGCTGATCACCGGCCTCGACCTGGTCGAACAGATGATCCGCGTCGCCGCCGGCGAGCCGCTCACTTTCGATCAGGCCGACGTGAAGCTGGAGGGCTGGGCGATGGAAGCACGCATCTGCGCCGAAGACCCGGCGCGCGGCTTCCTGCCCTCGGTCGGCCGGCTGGTGAAGTACCGGCCGCCGGCGCAGTCGGCCGCGGTGCGGGTCGATACCGGCGTCTATGAAGGCGGCGAAGTGTCGATGCACTACGACTCGATGATCGCCAAGCTGATCTGCCACGGCCGCACCCGCGACGAGGCGATCGCCCGCCTGCGCGACGCACTGGACGACTTCGTCATCCGTGGCCCGAACCACAACATCGCTTTCGTGTCGTCGGTGCTCGGCCACCAGCGCTTCGCCGCCGGCCGCTTCACCACCGCCTTCATCGCCGAGGAGTACCCGCAGGGCTTCGATCCGGCCGCCGCCGAGTTCGAGGACGCGCCGCTGCTGCTGGCGGTGGCGGCGAGCGTGCACCAGCGCTACAACGAACGCGCCTCGCGCATCGTCGGCCAGATGCCGGGCCACGAGTTCCGCATCAAGCCGGAAGCGGTGGTGCGCTTGCGCGGCGTCGCCCACTTCGTGCAACTGGACGTCGACGGCGACGACCACGTGGTCAGCATCGACGGCAAGCCGCATCGCCTGGTGGCGGACTGGAAGGTGTCGGACCCGGTCTATCGCGGCGAACTGGACGGCAAGCCCTTTGCCGTGCAGGTCGAGCGCATCGGCCTGCGCTACCGGCTGCAGCATCGCGGCGTGCGCGTCGACGCCGAGGTGATGAGCCAGCGTGCGGCCGAACTGCTGGCGCGCATGCCGGTGAAGGCCGCGCCCGACATGTCGCGCTTCCTGCTGTCGCCGATGCCCGGCCTGCTGCGCGAGGTCGCGGTGAAGCCCGGGCAGGCGGTCAAGGCCGGCGAGCGGCTGGCGGTGATCGAGGCGATGAAGATGGAGAACATCCTGCGTGCCGAGCGCGACGGCGTGGTCGAGAAGGTGTCCGCCGGAGCGGGCGAGAGCCTGGCCGTCGATCAGGTCATCCTGGTGTTCGCCACGGGCTGAGCGCGTCGTGCGGGCGGGTCCCGCACACGACTCAAGCAAATTCGCGTTCACGTCGTTAAGCTGTCCGGATTCCTCTCCGGCGAGCTTGCAATGAACGTGTTCCCTGTCCGCAGTGCCACCCCAGTCCGCGTAAGGGGAGCGTACTGACATGGGGGGCCGCATCGCGGTGATCGAAGATCAGCCGGAAATCCGTCAGCTCATCCGCATGACCCTGGAGTTCGGCGACTTCGAACTGAGCGAGGCCGAGAACGCCGACATCGGCTGGAGCAAGATCCAGCAGCACGTGCCGGATCTGGTGCTGCTCGACGTGATGATGCCGGGCTCGATGGATGGGCTGGAGATGTGCCGTCGTCTGCGTGCGCAGCCGGCGACCGCACGGGTGCCGGTCATCCTGCTGACCGCGCGCGGTCAGCAGCGGGACATCGAAGCCGGCCGTGAAGCCGGGGCCGACACCTATCTCACCAAGCCATTCAGCCCGATGGAACTGCTCGATCGGATCGCTGCGCTGCTCGGAGGCTCGTCGGCGCGATGAAGGGTGACGGGCCGCAGGCCCGGAGCGCGACGATGGCAGCGACCGACGCCAGCCTGCGCCACCGGCTGAGCATTCCCGACTGGCTGGCCTGGCTGGCGCTGTCGCTCGGCCTGCTGGTGACCGCCGCGGTGAGTACGCTGCTGTGGGACCGCCTGAATGCCGCCACCGCGCAGCGCTTCGACAGCGAGGTCGACAAGGTGGTCGCCCAGCTGCGCCGGCGCATGGTTGCGCACGAGGAGATCCTGCGCGGCGCGGCTGGCCTGGTTCGCGCGAGCCGCGAGGTCACGCGCGACGAGTGGCGCGACTATGTGAACGAGCTCAATCTGGAGCGCAACTTTCCGGGCATCCTCGGCGTCGGTCTGTCGGTGCGCTTGCCAGCGGCCGACAAGGCGGCACACGAGGCGGCGATCCGCCGGCAGATGCCCGATTACGCGATCAAGCCCGACACGCCGCGCGCCGAGTATCACAGCATCCTCTTCCTCGCCCCGTTGAACGAGCGCAACCGCAGGGCGATCGGCTTCGACATGAATTCGGAGCCGATACGGTCGGCGGCGATGAGCCGCGCGCGCGACATCGGCGACGCCGCGCTGTCGGGGCGGGTGACTTTGATGCAGGAGGGCAAGGACGGCGTTCAGCCGGGCTTCCTTCTGTACTACCCGGTGTATGCGCGGGGTGCCGCAGTCGATACCGTCGAGGCTCGCCGGCGCGCGCTGATCGGCTACGCCTACAGCCCCTATCGCGCGCACGATCTGTTCGGCAGCGCGCTGCGCGGCTATGCCGACCATGTCGTGGTTGCCATTCACGACGGTCGGGGCGCGGACAAGGAGACGCTGCTCTACAGCAATGCCGGCGCCGGTCAGAAGCTGTCCGGCCTGGAGGACGTGCGCGAGATCGAGGTCGCGGGGCACGTCTGGACGGTGCGTACCTGCGCGCCCGCCGGATTCGGCTCCGACCATCTGGTGCTGTGGCTGGTGCCGCTGATGGGTATCGCGCTGAGCGCGGTACTTTTCCATCTGCTGCGGCTGCTGGCCGAGACCGCCCGGGCGCATCGCAATGCGCGGGCGACGACGCGCGAACTCGCGCTCAGCGAAACGCGGCTGTCGGCCGTGCTCGACACGGCTGCCGACGGTATCGTGACGACCGACGAGAGCGGCATGGTGCTGACCATGAACCGCTCGGCTGCCGACATGTTCGACCGCCGTCCGGACGAAGTGATCGGCCTGCCGCTGTCACGTCTGCTGCCGCAGTTCGACGCCGCCTGGTTCGCCGCGCGGCTGCACGATGCGCAATCCGGCGCCCGCCTGGCGCGGCACGAGGACTGCACCGGCTTGCGCGGCGGCGTACGGCAGTTCCCGGTGACCGTCTCGGCCAGCGGGTTCGTGCATGACGGGCGCGTGGTTCACACACTGCTGCTGCGCGACGTGAGCGAGCAGGTGGCCGCGCAGACGCGCATGCGCCTGCACGACCGGGCACTCGAGTCGTCGAGCGAGGCGGTGCTCATTCGCGACGTACAGCGCGCCGGCCTGCCCGTGGTCTATGTGAATGCAGCTTTCGAGCGACTGACCGGGCGCAGTGCGCAGGCGCTCATCGGGCGTCCTTTCTCGTATGCCGCCGACGGTGCGTCGGACGACCGCGTCGGCGACGAGATGCGTTGGGCCGTTGCCCATGGCAAGCCCTTCAGCACGACCGCAGAAGTGCGGCGGGCGGACGGGCGCACCCTGTGGGTGGCGCTGTCGTCGTCGCCAGTGCGCGACAACGACGGCACGGTGACGCACTACGTCGATGTGTTCGACGACATCACCGAGCGGGTCGAATTCGAGCAGAAGCTGATCCGCCGCACCAATCGCCTGCACACCGTGTTCGCCTTGTCGCCCGACGGCTTCGTCACCTTCGATGCCGACGGTATCCTGACCAATGTGAACCCAGCTTTCGTGCGCATGACGCACCTCGCGCAGAGCGAACTGCTGGGGCTGGACGCGCAGGCTTTCGACCGCCGCATGGCCGGGCTGTCGGACCCGGCGCAGCCGTGGCCGGAGCTCGCGCTCGACGGGTCGAGCGAGGAGGCGCAGCGGCTATGGCTGCTGCGCCCGGAGCGCCGCGTGCTCGAGCGCAGCGCACGCGTGGCACCGCAGGGGCGCTCGGAAACGGTGCTCTATTTCCGCGACATCACACAGCAGTTCGAAGTCGACCGGATGAAGAGCGAGTTCCTCAGCACGGCGGCGCACGAACTGCGCACACCGCTGTCGTCCATCTTCGGCTTTGCCGAACTGCTGCTGAATCGCGAGTACGACGAGACGGCACGCCGGCGCATGCACGGCATCATCCACCGGCAGTCGCGCGTGCTGGTGAACCTGATCAACGACCTGCTCGACCTCGCCCGCATCGAGGCGCGCGCCGGCCAGGATTTCCGCTACGAGGACCTGCCGGTCAAGATGCTCATCAACGCGACGCTGGAAGGCCTCGCGATGCCGGGCGACACGCATCGGGTGTCGCTGGACATGCCGCAGTCGATGCCGCGCATCCGCGTCGACCACGAGAAGATGGTGCGCGCGCTGAGCAACATCATCACCAACGCCTTCAAGTACTCGCCGGACGGCGGCGAGGTCAGGTTGTCGGTGACCGAGGTGACGCGCAACTCGCGCCTGATGGCCGGCATCCACGTCAGCGACCAGGGCATCGGCATGACGCCCGAGCAGCAGGCGCGCATCTTCGAGCGTTTCTACCGCGCCGACCCGTCGGGCAACATTCCGGGCACCGGCCTGGGCATGTCGCTGGTCAAGGAGATCATGGATCTGCACGGCGGCGAGATCGAGATCGTCAGTGCGCCCGGCGCGGGCACGACGGTGACGCTGTGGCTGCCGGTGATGGATACCGCGACCACCTGATCCGCCTATCATGTGCGTCTGCGAGGAGGGACGAACATGCGACTGGACGACGGACGGGAAAGCGAGAACATCGAGGACAGGCGGGGCGCCCGTGGCGGCCTGCCGGGCGGCGGGCGCAGCATAGGCATCGGCACCATCGTGCTGGCGCTGGTGGCGATGTATTTCGGCGTCGATCCGTCGGTGGTTCTGAACATGGGCGCCGGCCTGCCGGATGCGCAGCAGCAGGCGCCGCTACAGCCGGGAGTGCAATCGACCGGCCAGGCCGAGCAGGACGGCCTCGCGCGCTTCACGTCGCGCGTGCTGGCCGATACCGAGGACACCTGGGGCGCGCTGTTCCGCGCCGGCGGCGGCGAGTACCGCGAGCCGCGGCTGGTGCTCTACACCGGCGGCACGCAGACCGGCTGCGGCATGGGGCAGGCGGCAATGGGGCCTTTCTATTGCCCGGCCGACGAACGCGTCTATCTCGACCTCGGTTTCTACGACGACCTGCAGCGCCGCTTCGGCGCGCCCGGCGATTTCGCCCAGGCCTATGTGATCGCGCACGAGGTCGGGCACCACGTGCAGCACCAGCTGGGCATTGCCGAAAAGGTGCAGCGTGCGAAACAGCGCGCAGGCGAGCGCGCGGCCAACCTGCTGCAGGTCCGGATGGAACTGCAGGCCGACTGCTTCGCCGGCATCTGGGCGCACCACGCCAACCGCTCGCGCAGCATCCTGGAGCAGGGCGACGTCGAAGAGGCGCTGCGCGCCGCCACCGCCATCGGCGACGACACGCTGCAGAAACAGGCGCAGGGCTATGTGGTGCCGGAAAGCTTCACCCACGGCAGCGCCGAACAGCGCATGCGCTGGTTCCGCCGCGGGCTGGAACAGGGCGAGATGGCGGCCTGCGATACCTTCTCGGCGAAGGCGCTTTGAGGGAGGGCTAGGTGTGAAGAGTCAAGAGGTTGTTCTGCGAATTTGAGAGACGGGACATAGGGACTTTGCAAGCGATGCCGTGATGAGGTCGGTGCCAGTTGTAGAAGTGGTTCCAGAGAGGCAAAGCGGCTTTGCGCAGGTCGGAGTTGGGAT